>JADLGT010000240.1 GCA_020849195.1 Bacteroidia bacterium | reverse complement strand
TGGTTAATGTCAGTTACAACAAGTTGTTTTAATTGAACATTTTCTTTTGCGTTTCGCTCTGTGAGGTAGTAAAGAATGATCTCGTACAATGCTTTTTTGTTGGCATTATCAGCCGAAATCATTTCATTTTTGTTCGAAGGTCGTTTGGCTTCAATAATTACTGCAACATCTGTGTCGGTTGATTTGCCGATGTGAATAACCAAATCCTTCTTGTCTTTGGTGTTGATGGCGTTGCTTTCAATATAATAAGTGTCGCGCAAAAAGTCGCGAAGATTGTTTTTTAAATGCTCTTCACTTTCGTCTTTAGGTTGATTTTCAATAACACTAATCTTATCGAGCAAAGCAATCAAGTTGTTTTTAAACTTGTCCCTTTCGCTTTCTGAAGGTCGTTGCTTCAAAAATGCTTTAAGTGCTTTTTTCGGTGATTGCGTTAGTAATCTCATTAAATATTTGCGTCAATTATTAAAGTTGCTAAGTTAAGTGTCCGCTACTTGTTTCTTGTTAAAGGTTGTTATTATTTTTTACAATTTTAGATGAAACTTTAAGGAGATAGAATTTACAGTTCGTCGGCATTAATTCGGAGCCTCGCTATAAATTAATCCAATCCCAAATATTGTTCTCTCTCGACCGGTATTAATACTATTGGACTAATTTATTCTAAAGAATAGTATAACTTGTTAATTACTTTGTTTAAATCCTTCCAAATATAACACTTAAACCATCAATGTTTAGAGGGTAATTTTGTACAAATAACTCTTATGGGAATACTCTATTCATCGTTGAACAAACTTTTTTTGTTTTTCGATTCCATACGATTGTTCGTACTTGCACATGTGGACCCACGCGTGTTTGATCTGTTGAAATATGCAGCCGTGGTTTTATTTGTACTGGCAGCTTTAGTGCAGCTTTGGCATTTTTGGTTTTTATTTCTGAAAGTTGGAAGGTATAAAAAACCACCGGCCATAGCCGAATTACCGCCGGCTTCGGTAATTATCTGCGCCAAAAACGAAGACGATAATTTGCCTAATTATTTACCCTTACTACTTGAACAGGATTATCCCGAATACGAAATAATTGTAGTGAACGACTGTTCGTACGACAATACCGGTGATGTGTTGAAAGAATTTGCAAAGAAATATTCGCGTCTGCGGATTGTTACCATAAAAGAAGATGACAATTACCAACACGGAAAAAAGTTTGCCATAATGTGTGGCATCAAAGGGGCTAAATACGAACACTTAGCTTTTACCGATGCCGACTGTTACCCCACAGGAAACAAATGGCTACAAGGAATAATGAGTAATTACACATCCGATACTATTTCTATTGTGCTTGGCTACGGAGCCTATAAAAAAAACAAAGGCTTGCTCAATAAACTTATCCGATTCGATACTTTTTACATTGCCCTGCAATACTTGTCGTTTGCATTAGCCGGTAAAACATATATGGGTGTAGGTCGAAACTTATCGTATCGTAAATCGCTTTTTTTTAAAAATAAAGGTTTTGCATCGCATTATTTTCTCAACTCCGGCGACGATGATTTGTTTGTTAATGAAGCAGCAACTTCCACTAATACACATGTAGAGCTTGATCCGGAAAGCATTACGTATTCTATACCAAAATCCACATTTAAATTGTGGTTCCATCAAAAACGCCGGCACATTACTACTTATAAATATTACAAGCCCGCATCGGTAAAACGTTTAAGTTTATTGGGTGCAAGCCAATACGCCTTTTGGATTTTTTTTGTTTTAGCCATCCTCACGCAAATTCAGCCCATAGTTGTTTTGTCGGTTTTTGCAGTACGTTTATTAAGCCAGCTAATTATTTTCAAAAAAGCAATGGACAGGTTAAATGAAAAGGATTTATTGTTATTTTCGCCTGTATTCGAGTTGTTTTTGCTTTTTCTTTATCCGGCATTTAACCTTGCGAATACAGTAATAAAAGAAAATAAATGGAAGAGCTAGGCTCACTTTCGTCCAAAGCGTTGCACGATTTAAAGTTAGTTAAGCAGGCTCTTTCCAAAGCCGATCAGCAGGCTTACGCCAATTTGATGTCGCGCTACCGCGATTCTGTTTATTATATGCTTCTTAAAATGGTTGGCAACAAAGACGATGCCGACGATTTAACCATTGAGGCCTTTGCGAAAGCATTTAAGCGCCTCGACCAGTACACTCCCTCTTTTGCTTTTAGTACATGGTTGTTTAAAATAGCTACTAACAACTGTATCGATTTTATCCGCAAAAAGAAATACAATACATTTTCTATCGACAAACCCATCGAAGGGGAAGATGGTGGCGAGATGAGTATAACACTGCGTTCCGATTTTCTTAATCCGGAAGAAACAATGCAGAACAATCAGAAAGTGAAAATGATGCACGATGTAGTGGATAAACTCAAGCCCCGTTATCGCCAATTAGTGGAGTTGCGTTATTTCGAAGAGCTGTCGTATGAAGAAATTTCCGAACGTTTGGACTTGCCCATAGGTACCGTAAAAGCACAGTTGTTCCGCGCCCGCGAGCTGCTTCTCAATATTATGAAAAATATGGAAGGAAAAATTTAGAACCTTTTTGGTTTTAAGTTTCGGTAGCACTTTCTTTTTCCCAATTATTTGCAGATGGATTTAATTCAAAAATATTTCCCCGACTTGACGGATAGCCAACAACATTGTTTTGGTCAATTAAAATCGCTATACGACTATTGGAACTCGCGCATTAATATTATTTCGCGTAAAGATATTGATATGCTTTACGAACGTCATGTTTTACACTCTTTAGGAATAGCAAAAATAATTTCGTTTATGCCGGGCACAGCAGTGCTCGATGTAGGTACAGGGGGAGGGTTTCCCGGTATTCCGTTGGCTATTTTATTTCCCGAATCGGATTTTTTGTTGGTTGACTCTATTGGAAAAAAAATTGCCGTAGTAAACGAAATTGTTAAAGCCCTTAATCTAAGCAACGTGCAAACCATGCATATACGAGCCGAACAGCTCACACAAAAATTCGATTTTATAGTAAGCCGCGCAGTTACCGAAATGCCGGAATTTTATAAATGGGTAAAAAAATTATTTACCGGTAAAAATTGCAACAGCTTACCCAATGGCATATTGTATTTAAAGGGAGGCGACTTATTGGAAGAGTTAAAACCTTTTAAAAATAGTTGTAAAGTATATCGCCTCAGCAAATATTTCGAAGAAGATTTTTTTGAGACAAAGAAGGTAGTGTACCTTCCGGTCGGTGTCTAATCTATTCACAGAGACTTTACAATTGATTCTACAAAATCTTCTAACAATCCGAAGATGACCATTCGTTACTGGGACTTAATCCGAGCGTCGTACACAAAAGCAAAGCAAGTGCAATAGCGCGTTTCTTCTCTAACACAGAATCGATGATAAATTTCGTACAGATTTGAAAAAAAAACCGATCATTAACTGATCGGTTTTTTTATTGTGCAGAAAATTAGGTTCATTACTTCCCGAATATTTTTTAAGGAAGTGTTTTTCAGGTATCATTTTTCCACCATAAATTTTTGCGAGGATATTTCGCTTCCCGACCTGGCTCTTAGCAAATAGAGTCCGTTAGAAAAGGCTGAAACATCAACACCAAGTGTATTGGAAGTGAACTTGAACTTTTCGCTGTATATTAACTCGCCGGTCAGGCTGTAAATAGCTATTTCTACATCGGTCTGTTTTGCAAGAGTAATAGTAAGGTTATTGGCAGCAGGATTTGGGTGGAGGACAAAAATATTCTCAGTGTTCGCTTCATCTATACCTATTACAGAACAGGACGACGTGCAAGTAGCGTTGGTTTTCGCTCCCGAAATTGTGCTTATGCAGGTAGGTGTCCATACATTAGAATTGGCATTAACTATTGGGTTCATAATATTGGTAGTGCTGCTGCTTTGGTGTGCGCAGCCCCAGCTGTGTCCCAGCTCATGCGCCTGTAGAACTCCGTTGAGAGATGTACTGTTTTTGTCTTCCACGCAATTGTATCTGTTTGTTTTGCATATAGTGGCGCTCGATACTCCCGATCCTCCATAAGCGTAGCCGCCTATGGCACCTCCGTTTAGGAATAGGTTTCTCCCCACCCACAGTGTGGCCACATCGTAAGTAACTCCTATTGCTCCTCCATTCGCCCATGTCCTGAAAGCATCCAAACAATTAGCAATGTCCGTTTCAGAGTCTGACACAACCTGATTGCTTGTGGAAGCGTAAAACTTAACCAACTTGTATTTAATGTCCACAGCCGCCTGTGCGTAAAGACCACTTACTGTATTCATCTGGGATATTACCTGTGTTTGGCACGCTGTGGCACCTCCATACTTGGTTACAAAGTCGGCGGTAGCAACAATGGCTATCTCTGTCAACACACATGCCATAGGTGCCTGACTCTGAGTGTTGGCTGCCACTTTCTCCATCGCTTCTAATGCTTCAGTTACTCCACAGGTCATATCAGGTCCGTTCTTCACATCTTTCGTGTTATACACTACATACATTTGGTCGGAAGCATCGGCATCAGGGCGACTTACGGGTTCAATAAAATAACTTTGCCCTTCCTGCTGAATAAAACCTGAAATATAATTAGAGGTGATGGTTAAATACACGAGGTTGGAGGGATTGTTGTTGTTATAACCCCGGTAGGTGTAAATTGATTCACCTGTGTGAATAATTTCTCCTTGAGGTGTTGATTCGGTCATCGTGTAGCCTTCGCCTTTTAAGTCATACGATTCAAGATACAAGTGAAAAACGTATTCGTTCCCCAGTTTAAGATCAGTTACCGAAAGAGATCCGTCCTTTTTCAAAAATGCATCGATGGCATTTGCATCAATGGAATAGACATTATACTTAGCGAACAAACTGTTCAAGATTCCTTGTGTCTGAGCAGACAAATGAGCGGAGCTTTCGTTCGCATAGAACGACCTTTGATAAACTTCGTCGGCATTGGCATTCACAGCGCCAATTATCAAGGATAAGCTTAATA
>JADLGT010000239.1 GCA_020849195.1 Bacteroidia bacterium | reverse complement strand
GTGCGTTGCATTTGTAGTTATTGGAGGAACTTTTTTGGCCTACATTTTAAATACTTATGCATTACGTGCGCTAAGCCCTTCGGTGGTTAGTATTTACATTTATATGCAGCCCTTTCTTGCTTCATTAATAGCCATTGGCATTGGTCAGGACAAACTCGATCCTATTAAAATAACTTCGGGGTTTTTGATTATTGCCGGCGTTTATCTTGTAAGTAAGCCCGTTGGAAATAGTAAGAGTGGCACGTAAACACCCAACAACATTCCTCATTAATTCCTATTTTTGAAGTACATATACAGCCTCTATGAAATCGATGACCGGCTTTGGAAAAGCAACCGGCGAATTAACCGGAAAAAAAATTACCGTTGAAATCCGTTCGCTTAACAGCAAACAATTAGATGTCAGCCTGCGAGTGCCTTCATTGTACCGCGAAAAAGAAACCGAACTCCGTTCGGAATTGTCGAAACAAATTGAACGAGGGAAAATTGACTTTTCTATTTATTCAGAATTTACAAGCGACTCAGTTGATCTAAATATAAATAAGCAATTGGCTAAAGTATATTTCAAAGAATTAAAACAATTATCAGTCGAGCTGAACGAAACCTCTCCCGATTTTCTTTCACTGATAATGAAAATGCCGGATGTTCTGAAATCGGAACGACAAGTGTTAGTTGAAGCGGAGTGGATGCAGGTAAAAAAAGTAGCGGATAGCGCCATAAAAAATTTTCAGAAATTCAGAGACGATGAGGGCGCTGTGCTAAAATCTGAATTTACAAACAGGATAACGATCATCACAAAACTTTTGAATGAAATTATAAAATTAGATGAGCAGCGTATTCCACATATCAGAGAAAAACTTAAGAAAAGTGTTAATGAATTAAAAGAGAAAGTCGATCAAAACCGATTCGAACAAGAGTTAATTTATTACATTGAAAAACTCGATATAAGCGAAGAAAAATTACGCCTGAAAACACATTTGGATTATTTTAGTAAAACAATGGATGAGCCTTCGTGTGGTCGTAAACTTGGTTTTATTACTCAGGAAATTGGTCGTGAAATAAATACCATTGGTTCAAAAGCGAATAACGCTGAAATACAGAAATTAGTTGTACAGATGAAGGATGAGTTGGAAAAAATAAAAGAACAATCGCTGAACATTTTATAAAAAATAGTGTGCGCTTGAAACAATGATTCATTGCAAATGTGTAGCTTCCAAATTAATGTTTGTCTAATTATTCGATCAATACCCATGCTGAAATCATGAACACAGATAAACTTGTTATATTTTCGGCTCCATCCGGAGCAGGTAAAACAACAATTGTTCACCACCTGCTTAAAGTTATCCCTCAACTCCAATTTTCTATATCGGCCTGCAGCAGAGCAATGCGAAAAGGGGAAAAAAACGGCGAGGATTATTATTTTTTAAGCGTCGATGAGTTTAAAAACAAAATTGGCGCCGACGAATTTATTGAGTGGGAAGAGGTTTATAAAAATAATTTTTACGGCACCTTAAAATCGGAAGTGGAGCGAATCTGGAAACTTAATCGTGTTGCCATTTTTGATGTGGATGTGGAGGGCGGAATAAATCTGAAAAAAAAGTTCGGAAATAAAGCTTTGGCTGTTTTTATAATGCCCCCGTCGGTTTCAAGCCTCCGCGAACGCTTACAGCAACGCGAAACCGAAACACCCGAAAGCATAGCTCGCCGACTTGGAAAGGCGGAAAACGAATTGAAAACAGCAAATCGTTTCGATAAAATTATTCTCAACGATTCACTTTCGCGTGCACTACAGGAAGCCGAACTAATTGTAAAAGAATTTTTGACGTGATAAGGCAGACAAATACTGCTGTTCTATTTTTTATACTGCTCTTACTATTTCTTTCTCACAACGGTTCAGCACAAATGATGGACTCAATACGCCTGAGTTTTAAACAGAAGCCTCGTTTTGTCATTGGTTTCGATTCACGCAATTCATTTATAAGTAATCGGCGTGCCGAAATACTTGGGCTGAAACTTGGTGTTGAGTTCGGCAATAAATTCGGAATAGGGTTTAGCGGACATTTATTGAATCAACAAAATTCTCATTTTTATAAAAAATACCTAGCGACTTCAACAATCGGCCAACCAGATACAGTTAAAGCTAACCTCCAAATGTTTTATGTATCCTATTATATTGAATACGTTTTTTATAACAGTAAATATTGGAAACTTAGCGTTCCTTTACAGTTAGGCGCGGGTAAATCAAGCTATTTGTACAATTATACCGGAAGAGATATTGTTTCCGATAAACACTTCGTGCTTATTTACGAGCCCATCGTTGCTGTTGAGTACAAAATATTTCGCTGGCTTTCGGCAACAGCCGAAATAGGATATAGAGTAATGATGGTTAATAATCCGGCTGTAAAAGAAAATTTCAATTCGCCCACTTACAGTGCAGGCGCAAGTTTATCGTTTTCCGAATTGAGTAAACTGTTTTTTCCCAATAGCAAGCTTACAAAGCTTTTGAACAATCAGTTAGATATAGATGGCTAAGCCTTGATTTCGGAATTTATTTTGAAAAATCTCGATTAAGCAGGTTGTTGGAAACTGCTATTTTTTCTGTTAGTTAGTTTGATTAAATTTGGCAAACATGAATCCAAGTATAGACCCAAATCCTGATAATCTTTCGTCCGAAGAAAAGGAACTTGAAAAAGCATTACGCCCCGGCGATTTTTCAGACTTTACAGGGCAGAAAGAAGTAGTTGAAAATTTAAAAGTGTTTGTGCAAGCTGCCAAGCAACGCAGCGAGGCACTCGACCATGTGCTTCTGCATGGCCCGCCGGGATTAGGAAAAACAACATTAGCCAATATTATTGCAAGTGAGCTTGCTGTTGGAATAAAAACCACATCAGGACCGGTACTCGAAAAACCGGGCGACCTTGCCGGCCTGCTCACCAATCTCGAAAAATTTGATGTATTGTTTATTGATGAGATACATAGGCTTAGCCCTGTTGTAGAAGAATATCTGTACTCGGCCATGGAGGATTATAAAATTGATATTATGATCGACT
>JADLGT010000238.1 GCA_020849195.1 Bacteroidia bacterium | reverse complement strand
TTGTTAAGTTTTGAATCTATCATTCAAAAACTTTGTAATGTTAGCGAGATTCATGAAGAAGAAAATCGCCCTGTAAATACATATAGTTTTGTAATTAAAGGCACAGAATATGCTCTTGCATTACCTAGCACCATTGATGCCGAAGTTGAAAAAAAACGTCTTCAAAAAGAGCTTGAATACAGCAAAGGATTTTTAAAATCTGTTCAATCAAAATTAGCTAACGAACGCTTTGTAACCAACGCAAAACCCGAAATTATTCAACTTGAAAAACAAAAGCAGACCGATACCGAAGCAAAAATAAAAGCATTAGAGGAGCAGTTGGCTAATTTTTAGATTATTATATATAGCCGGCCATTTTGTATATTACAAATCCCAATAACTCGTGGCTGAGCACGTTCCACGACTCCATAACCGATGCACTTGGAAGTATAAAAGTTCCTATTTCATATTTATCTGCAGAACTCATTCGGTCGGTACCATAAGCATCAACAGGTATTTTTTCTTTTTCAAAACATCTTTTTGCTCTCGGAATGTGATAGGCTGAAGTAATGAGTAAATATTTTCCTTGAGGTATCAGGCTGTCCAAAACCGATTTTGTAAAAACTGCATTCTCATGTGTATTTCGCGAATAATTTTCAATAATAATATTGCTGTCCGGAATTCCTATTAACGACAAATAACGTTTTATTGATTCGCCCTCGCGCTCCTCCGGTTTAGCAATGCTCCCTGACCCGCCACAGTAAATTATTTTTTTTATTTTTCCTTTTTTATACAGTTCTATTCCCTGAAACAATCTGTCTCCTGAACGCAAGAACTGTATTCTATCTATCGACTCGTCGAAATTAGTGGTGGAACCCAATATAATTCCTGTGTCATATACGGGTAATTGATTAAGTGCAATCGTTGGCTCTTCCCACAATCGCATGGTCTCATTAAATATAAACGGATTAGAAAAAACAAAAAATAAAACTACACCGCTTAAAAGACATTTCTTTTTGAGATGTTCTTTCTTTCCGAACAAGGCATATAATAATAAAAGGGCTACCCACACAATAGGACTAACAATAAACGATAGTATTTTAGAGATTACAAAAAACATATACCATGTGATGCTACAGGATTATTCTTAAAAATTTACGATCAAAATGCAGCCCTTCGATTTAACAAAAACTTAATGGTAATCATGAGCGTAAGTTCAACGACTATCAATCGTTTCAAGATGCAATGTAATAAATTTACGAGGAACAATAGAATTGGATTTTCAAAATCTGCTAAATACTCAATAGACTATATCAATGATTATTTCTATTGTATATATTTGCAATCGCTTGCGACTTGAAGACGAAATAAAGCAGAAAAAATTTAAAAGCGAACATCATAAGTTGGTGGTAAATATTTTATTTACCCATAACTGGTTGGTTGCAAAACACTCCGGTTTGCTAAAACCTTACGGTGTTACACTTCAACAATACAATATACTTCGTATTCTGCGAGGTCAATACCCAACTCCGGTAACAATAAATTTACTTATTAGTCGTATGCTTGATAAAATGTCGAATGCTTCACGTCTTGTAGAAAAACTGCGCACAAAAGGTCTTTTAGAGCGTAAGGTCAATACTATCGATAGGAGGTCGGTTGATGTTGTAATTACCAAAAAAGGACTCGACTTGCTTGAAGCTTTGAATGAAATGGACGACAATCTGAAACAGATGCAGATACTTAGCGACGATGAGGCCATTGAAATTAACAGACTCTTGGATAAAATGAGACAGAAAGCAATGCCACGCCTTCCTGTTATGCCCGTATGAAAAATATTCGGGACTATTTCGTTGATGTTCTTAACTAAAAATACAATCGAATACTAAATACTTGTTCTAACTTAATTCGAATAATTCCGATATGAACTACCTTTCAGTCGAAAACCTCTCTAAATCGTTTGGCAACAAAAAGTTATTTATCAATATTAATTTTGGAATTGCCAAAGGACAAAAATTAGCATTGGTAGCGAAAAATGGTGCAGGAAAGTCAACACTGCTTCGCATCATTGCAGGATTAGAAACTTCGGACGCAGGCAAAATTACATTTCGTAAAGATATTACTCGTACTTATTTAGAGCAGGAACCGAATTTAAACGACAATAGAACAGTACTCGAAACAGTACTCGAATCAACAAACCCGCTAACCATTGCTATTCAAAATTACGAGCAGGCCACTTTGCTGCTTGAACAAGAAAGTAGTGCAGCAAATAATAATAGACTGCAGAAGGCCATAGAACAAATGGATGCACTTAACGCATGGGATTACGAGTTGAAAATAAAACAAATTCTTACCCGATTTAAAATCACAGAATTGACACAAACTGTTTCAACACTATCGGGCGGGCAACGCAAGCGATTAGCACTTTCTAAACTACTTATTTCTGAACCCGATTTAATAATAATGGATGAGCCTACAAACCACCTCGATTTGGAAATGATTGAGTGGCTCGAAAATTATTTAATGAATAAAGAGATTACTTTATTGTTAGTAACACACGATCGATATTTTCTCGACCGCGTTTGCACAGAAATAATTGAAATTGAGGACAGCCAGATCTATCACTACGCAGGTAATTTCAGTTACTATGTTGAACAGAAAGCCCAGCGCGAAACCATTGCGAATAGCGAGCTTGATAAAGCACGGAATTTATTTAAACGCGAGCTTGAATGGGTTCGTAAAATGCCCAAGGCGCGTACTACGAAATCGAAAGCACGGCTCGATGCTTTTGATGAAGTAAAAGAAAAAGCTGCCGGAAAGAAAGCCGAGGATCAACTTCAGCTAAGTGTAAAAATGACCCGCATGGGCGGTAAAATTTTGGAATTGATTAATCTTTCCAAATCTTTTTCAGAAAAAAAAATACTCGATCATTTTTCGTATGTTTTTAAACGTGGAGAGAAAATTGGAATTATGGGGAAAAATGGAGTAGGGAAAACTACTTTTCTGAATATGATACAAGGTTTAGAGTCGATCGATTCAGGTAAAATTCAAACCGGCGAGACGATTGTTTTCGGATATTATTCTCAAAAAGGCATTCAGTTGAATGAAAACAAACGGGTAATTGAAGTGGTAAAAGACATTGCCGAATTTATTCCATTAGCTGATGGATCGAAGCTTTCGGCTTCGCAATTGCTGCAACGTTTTCAGTTTAGCGGAGATATGCAATATAGTTTTGTTTCAAAACTAAGTGGCGGAGAACGTCGCCGGCTATACTTGTTAACAGTTCTTATTAAAAATCCTAATTTTTTAATTCTGGATGAACCCACCAACGATTTGGATATATTAACGCTCTCCATACTCGAAGATTTTTTACACAACTTTTCAGGTTGCATATTAATTGTTACACACGACAGGTATTTTATGGATAAGCTGATCGATCACCTATTCGTATTTGAAGGTAAGGGAATGGTTAAAGATTTTCCGGGTACTTATTCTGCGTATAAAGTGTGGAAAGAAACCCAGCCTTCGGAATTGCCCGAGTTGAACAATAATATCAGCAATACTGTGAGCCAATATAAAAAACCCGAACCTTCTGCCGACAGGAAAAAAATGTCATTCAAGGAAAAATTCGAGTACGATCAACTTACCAATGAAATAGAAAATCTTGAAGCCGAAAAAATTAAACTTACTCAGCAAATGGGCGCTGCTTCTAAAACCCACGAAGAGCTGCAACAACAAGGGAGTAGGCTGGCAGATGTTGTAGCATTGATTGATAAAAAAACGATGCGATGGTTAGAACTGTCGGAATTGTTTCAGTAAAACAGGCACTATTCTTTTATAAATTTTTTCATTTGTTTTTCTCCTCTTGCCGTTTCAATTTCAATGAAGTACAAACCGGATTCA
>JADLGT010000237.1 GCA_020849195.1 Bacteroidia bacterium | reverse complement strand
GATTAAAAGCACCGTTGGATGTTTCCATATACAACCATGGTGCTTTTTCTTTTTTATCCTACCTCATCTCTCCTAAACTTTTATACATACCTTTGTTAATAGCCTCAAAAAATTACCGAAGTATTGAGATAAATTAGATAAGTTTTAAAAAAAGAGAAGACCGCCAATTGGCGGTCTTCTCTTTTTTTAAGATGTTGCCAACTGAATTTGTATAATTGTTTACAACTACAAAAGGTTATAGCGAAAATAGATACTTATTGTCGAGCCAAAAATAAAATTCGTTTTAGCGACCACCTTGTGAACAAGCGAGTGATGACCAAGTCTGCCCGCCGGCTGGGCTGTGCTTTTAGGCTAGTTTTTAATCTCTGTCGAAAAGTTCTTCATCTGATTATATTTATTAAATTTGTGTTTTCAAAGAGTTGATTAATGCTGAAATAAGTGACGGTTTAAAAGCACCCTCGCCCAATACCCGTAAAGCCGGAGCATTATTCAACTCTTTATCTTTTTATCAACATTCCCTGTCTTATGTTTCCCTTTTCTTTCGCCTTGTACTCAGGTCTTATACCAATATTGATTGGACTAAAATATAAATCAAATTTGTATTAATATCAGTGTTTCGTTCTTGCCAACCTGAGCTTCAACAATAAGCATGTCATGTAATACGATGTGTATTATAATTGTGCAGATGAAATAGCCATAAACCTGCGGCATACAAACCGAAAATGAATATGGCGTATTCCATGTGACAAACAGTTACTTACAAAATATATACACATGAATCTAAGAGAAAACAACAACTGTTAAAGCCTTCGGTTTTTGTGCTGCACTAAAATGGAGCCATGAAATGTATATAAAAACCTCCCTGTCCCATTTTGTTCCATGAATATTCGAAACGTACTACAGTATTGTAATACGAAACAAAGTCGAGGCCTGCACCTCCGCCAAATAACCAATCGTTGGTAAGCGGGTTTTTTTTATAATAAAAATTATCGACAGTGTATGCTCCATCAAAAAAAGCAGAAAGATAGAACGCATACGGAATAGTATTGAATTTTTCAGTCGGTATCATGTCAACGTGTAACACTCGAGGTTTAATCAACTGGTATCGTAAATTGGTTCTTAGTAGTGCATAGCTTTGTCCGTCAATCACGTATAACTCATATCCACGAACGTAATCGCCATAACCCAGTGCCCGCTGAATATAATACGGCTGTTTTCCATAGGTCGAAAGTTTACCTTTAAGTGCCGCTGCAAAATAAAAACGCTTGTACAAATTCCAGTATTTACGACAGGAGGCTGTTGCATACAAAAAATTTGTGTTTTCAAAATCGAGTCCGAGTCCTTGTTTAACAAAATCAATATTGTAGTAATAACCTTTTAAAGGATAAACCCTGTTATCGCGGTAATCGCGCCTAAAGGCTAAGGTTGCAATAAATAATTGAAACGATTTACTATGACCTGAAAAGTAGTCGTTTGTTAACGACAAGACCGAATCGCTAATTCCACTTTGTACATAGCGCAATTCGGCTGTTTGCGTGTTGTACAAGCCCATCCGGCGTGTATAGGTAGTGCGCCCTACCCATTCATTGCGCACATACGATTCGGTGTTTTTGTAATACATCAGTTGATTATTTACAGTGGCGTACGGAATTTCGTGATTGCGGTTATAACTGAAACCAAAGCCCAGCCCTGAAACTTGTTTGGAATTTATATAGGGTACAGAATAAGTTAGTTCGTATTGCTCGGCATAGCCTAATCGTATTTTAAGTGCGAGATTTTGTTTTAAGCCTCTGAAATTTTCATCAATAACATAAAAGCCATAACTGGTGCGCTTTAAGTTGGGGTTTTGAAGCCATGTATTAAAATTTCGCTCACTTATTTCGAAAATAGGCACAGGGAATATATACCAACGTTCTTTTACATCAATGTGTATATCAATGTGGTTTTGGTAAAAAGGAATGGTGTCAATACGAACAAAAATAAAAAGGAAGGTGTTAAACACATTGTTTTTTGCACGAAGCAAAACAGCATCGAGTTTATTTTGTTGTATTGTATCGCCCGAATGGAAAGGCAGTTCACGAAAAATAATACGGGATTTTGTTTTGTTATTTCCCGATATACTGATGTTGTTTACAATGAAATATTTTTGGCTCTGCGGTTTTACATCCGCCGTGTCGCCTGAAGCTGCAAATGCCGCAATAACAAAGTTGAAAAAACAAAAGAAGGCTGCTGCCTTACGCATCGGTACAAGTTAACAAACGGGTGAATAGCGTAAAGGTAAAAAAAGCCAACAAGATTACATGTTGACGTAATTCATAAACAACTCAAAACGTCTGCGCATATCTTCATCGTATTCGCTTTGATGGAAAGAAACTTTTACATGATAATTAAACCGATGAAAAGCATGCAAAATAGCCGACAAATCTTCGCGATTAATTTTCAATGTTACTTCAATTTTATCGGACCCTTGCTGTGGTGTTAAATAACAAGCAAGTATGCGGGCATCATTTTCTTCAACAATTTTTGCAATTTGAGTAAGCGTATAATCGGCCGGCATCATTTCAAGAATAATAATGCCGCCGGGTTGCTGCACGGCGGTCAATCCGGTAATGGAATCGGCTAGTGAATATTCGGTAAAGGCACCAAGGTATTTTTCATCCTTTCCAAGCACGGGCACGAGCGAAATTTTAAATGTATCGATAAGTTTTAACGCATCAAACAAATGCTGGTCTTCGTACATAAATGGACGCACAAGTGTGTGTACTAAATCTTTAAGTGTACCTTTCGAATCACTCAAGTCAAGCAACGCTTTTTCGGAAACGATACCAAGATACTCTCCATTTTCTGCCACGGGCAGATGGGTTACCTTAAATTCATCCATCAACTCAATGGCCCTCGATAGTTTATCTTTTGGAGATAAAACCGGAAGTTCTTTGTTTATAAGCTGTGCCGCTACCATATAGGCTACAATAGTACTTAATACAGATGGATTGTGCAAGTACATATAGACAGCAAGATGAGGAGAAATTTTTCCTTCTAATATACTACTCACTAAAGCCAATTTACTTGGTGTTATTGCATTTCACTTTTAATGTAAAATAGAGATTTAAGAGCGTCGTGTTGTTCAAATAATTCAGCGGAGTTAAAACCAAGTACATTTTAAAAACTACTACTTTTACAATTGATGATTAAGCTAAGTGTAAACATAAATAAGATTGCTACTTTGCGCAATGCTCGTGGAGGTAATTTACCCGATGTACTAAAGGCTGCTGTTGATTGCGAACGTTTTGGTGCGCAGGGAATAACAGTACACCCGCGCCCCGACGAAAGACATATTCGTTACAGCGACGTTATTAACCTTGTTCCGCTTATTAAAACCGAATTTAATATTGAAGGCTACCCTTCGGATAATTTTATACAACTTGTACTAAAAGCAAAACCTACACAGGTTACGTTGGTTCCGGATGCGCCCGATGTTTTAACTTCCAATGCCGGTTGGGATACAGTAAAAAATTACGAGTTACTGAAAGAAGTGATTTC
>JADLGT010000236.1 GCA_020849195.1 Bacteroidia bacterium | reverse complement strand
TTTGGTATAGTGACGCGTTTTGTTTGTTCACCTAAATCATCTCTGTAGCATTCTTTAGGCCGACCCGATGTGTGATGATTAAGTAAGGGAACTTTAGCGTGTATCAAAAATGGTCTGCGTTCCTTACGAATTAAATCAATTACTTCATGTACAGTTTCGAAACATTTTATAAAATCTGTTCCATCAATACTTCTCAGTTCAATTCCTTTAAAAGCCGCTACAAACTCGCCTGCATCAAGTGCACGAACTTCTTTAGCGTGCGCCGATATATCCCACTCGTTATCCTGTACTAAATAAAGTATAGGAAGTTTTTTGAGTGTCGCCATCTGCAAAGCTTCGGCCACTTCTCCTTCGGTAACGGATGCGTCGCCCAACGAACATACAACAATAGATTTATCATTTCCTTTGTGTTCGGGTATTCCGGCTAGTTCGCGGTACCGGATTCCCATGGCAATGCCGGTAGTTGGTATTGCCTGCATACCTGTGGCCGAGCTTTGATGAGGTATTTTGGGCATATCATTGCGGCGCAGACTCGGGTGGGCATAATAAGTGCGCCCGCCCGAAAAAATATCGTCGCGCTTGGCGAGCAGTTGCAACATTAAATCATACGGGGTAAGCCCTATGCCTAACAATATACTATCGTCGCGGTAATAGGCAGAAAGATAATCTTGAGGCTTCAATTGCATACCCAGCGCGAGTTGTATAGCTTCATGTCCGCGCGAAGTGGCATGAACGTATTTAGCAGTAACTTCTTTGTTCTGCTCAAACAAATCGGTCATCGCTTTTGCCGTACACATCAGCTCAAAAGCCTTTAACAGTATTTTCGAATCAACTTGCAATTTGTTTGTGTTATTAACCGAGCCCGAAGCAACCTTCATAAAACAGGGAATCGTAATCAGCCCTAAATATAATAATAAGATGGGTGTATTTCTATTAAAATATATTTTACCAATTGCTTAAAAAATTTTAATTTGCACAACCTAACAAGTAAAACATGAGTAATCACTATTTTCAAAAAACACTTTTAATTGCTTTTTGTTTTTTAGCAATAAGTTTGCTCTACAGCCAAAACGACAACTCAAAAATTATTGAAATTAAAACGAAGGTGCGTACCGAAGCCCTTGATCCGCTACAGGGTGTAACGATTACCATTACCGAAAAGGAAAGTGGAGCTCCTGTTTTCACCCATATTACTCCTGCTTCGGGCGATGTTACCTTTACCCTTCCTCTTTTTAAGGAATATACTATGGCATTTACAAAGCAAGGATTTCCAACCAAGCGCATTTGGATCGATGCGAATGTTGCCGGCAAAGAAAATAAAACCAAGCTGTATTATAATATTGAAAAACTTATTTATATGTATGATTTTACTTCGGATAAGTTAGAGGCCGAATTATTAAATAAATTTTCATATAAATGGTCTTATGTTCCGCAGGAAGATGGTTTTCAATCGGATGAAAAATACGCATTGTCGGTAACTATTGAAGTAAAAAAACTATCTCCCCAACAAAAATCTGATTTGGCGAAACGGCTAAAAGAAGGCGAAAGCCCTATTAACTCTCCAACATCTCTCTCTAAACCGATTGTTCCAAAAGAGTTTGAGCAAGGCTTCGATTTTCAGGGAAGCACAATTACTCAACTTTTGAAAAAAAACGAAGCGCGTGCCGAACAATCCCGCTTAACCAACTCAATCATAACGGTTTATTCTGCCAATGATAAAGTAACAGAAATGAATGTCGATAAAAAGGACGGTTCGTTTAAAACCCGCTTGCAATACGGTTATGTGTACAAAGTTGTTGTAACCAGCCCTTCAACAGTACCTATGTTTATGACCATTGATGCCCGATTACCTAAAGACAAATACGATTTACTTACTACCGTTGCTACCGAAGGGATTCCCTGTGTAGATAAAAAAAGTGTTGGTGTTGATACTGCAAAGTTTCGCTATGCTTTTGATAAGTATGCTTATGATGGGAAAAAACGTATTGTTCGCGACGAAAAATATTTTCAGGAATTTTTGTCCGGAACGTTTAAAGAATACCTCGACTATAAAGCTTCCGTTCGTAATCAGAAAAAAGATGAAAGCATAAATACACAGCAAACACCGACTGAACACATCAATTACATTGCAGGAAAAATACTTTCCGGCGACCCGCCATCGACACCTATAAAAAACACAAAAATTATTTTGGTGGGCGATCGAGGCGAACCCTTGCAAACGTGTACATCGAACAACTCCGGGCATTTTGTATTTTCGAACATACTACTCGACCAAAGTTACACGCTTAAAGTAGAAGAAGGCGATTTTAAAACACTGTCGGGTAAAAAAATTACTATAATTAACCGCAAGGGCAACGAAGTAATTTTTACAACTGCCGACGGAAAAGGAACATTCAGTTTTCACCTGCTTAACTCCGATAAAAAAGTGTTTTCGATGCTCGCCGCCGACGAGGAAAGTCGTCTTATTGCCGGAAACTTACTCGCACTCATAAATAATGTTAGCCAGCCTGTAGCCAATGCCAAAGTGCAACTTATAAACGATAAAGGCGAAAAACTGGAAGGTGTTATTACCAACGAGTTTGGTGGATTTGTGTTTACTAAAATCCCGTACGACCAAAATTTTTTAATTGAACTTGCCGAAGCCGATCCTCGACTTGCCAATGTAAAAGTTGTTATTACCGACCGAAACGGAAAAGAAATGAATTCGGCCGTATGTAATAGCGAAGGAAAATTTCAATTCAGATTCTTGAAACAGGATGAATTAAAGCTACAAAAAATGGAAGTAGAAGAAGAAGCCTTACGTATGGATTTTGCCGGAAAATTATTTCAAAACACCAAGAACCAACCATTGGCTAATGCAAACGTTGATTTGCTGAATGACAAAAACCAAGTTGTACAATCAACCAAAACCGACAACTCGGGCAATTTTAAATTTTCAAAAGCTCCGTTTACCGAAGGCTACTCTTTAGGCGGATTGGGCAAACAGGTTAAAATTATTTTAGCCGACAAAAACGGAGTTGTAATTAAGGAAACACAAGCCGACGGGAAAGTTAGTTCGTTTAAATTTCAACTATTGTCGGGTGATAGACAACAACTCACCGTCGTGTCAATTGACGATCCATGGCTGAAGGTAGCCTTTCAAAATTCAAACACATCCAACAACAAACAAACTATTGTTATTCCCGAAAAGGTTTACTTCGAGCTGAACAATTATATAATAACCAACGAAGCTTCTGTAATATTAGATAAGGTAGTGCAGGTAATGAAAACCAATTCAAAAATTAAAATTGAGGTGAGCTCGCATACCGACTCTCAAGGATCGGATGAATACAATATGGAGCTTTCGAAAAAACGTGCCAAGAGTGCGGTCGAATATATGATAGCTCATGGCATAGCTAAAGAACGGATTACAGGAGTAGGCTACGGCGAAAGTAAACTTATAAACAAATGCGCTAATGGCGTAGAATGTACGGAAGATGAGCACGCACAAAACCGGCGATTGGAATTTAAAGTAATGTATAACAAATCAATACTTCGGTAATTTTTTGAGGCTATTAACAAAGGTATGTATAAAAGTTTAGGAGAGATGAGGTAGGATAAAAAAGAAAAAGCACCATGGTTGTATATGGAAACATCCAACGGTGCTTTTAATC
>JADLGT010000235.1 GCA_020849195.1 Bacteroidia bacterium | reverse complement strand
TTTATAATATAGCTTCTTGTATCGCGTTGTTCATATTCTTTGGTCATGAGATTTTTTTGTTCCAATGTTTTAATGGTATCGCTAATGGTAGCTTTGCTCATATTGAACTCGTCTGCCAAATAACTTACTTTTCTTTTTTCTTCGTTGTGATTAAGCAGAAAAATTAATACCTGTACCTGAATAGGGCTTAATGAAAATTCTTTACTTTCACGCCATAATAACACACGAAAAGCCTGCGCTATTCTTTCCAAAGAAGCTACAATTTTACTTTCGACATTTTGGTTTTGATGTGTAAGGTCAAAATCGGATTTGCTCATATTTTTTGAATTTTATGTAGCATCAATCGAGCAATATTGGCTGCTCTTATTTTTGCCTCTTCGGCTTTTTCACCAACAAATAATTCATCGGTTGTTTGGGTAAAAAGCGACAGCCATTCCGAAAATTCAACTTCAGTCATCGTCGTTAGTTTACTCAATGCAATATGTTTCTGCATTGGGTTTCCCGAGAAACTATGCTCTCCTAAAAGCAAACTCCACCAAAAAGAATACATTTTAGGTAAATGTGTCTCCCAATTTACTTTGGCAATGTCATTAAAAATAGGACCGATTATTTTATTTGCACGAACCTTATCATAAAATGTATTGACCAAAAGTTCAATATCGGACCTGCTTAAAATGTCGTTTTTCATTAGGCGCAATTTTCCATTTCATAAATGAAATACCCCTTCACCCGGATTTCAGCTTCCCATTGAGGTTTTACTGTTTCAATATGGCAAAAGCTACATTCTTTTGATGTTAAAGGTTGCCCTTGTTGATTTTTTATTTTCAGATACTCTTTTCCGTAATTATAAATTACGGCAGCGTCTTTTATTTCCGATGGTGCAATAATATCGAAGTGCATTATTGTTCCGTCTTTTTTTGTTACGTATGTATCCCAAACTGCTACTTGCATTTTTTTTGATTTATTGGTTTGCAGAATGTTGGTGTACCCAACAAAGTTGTGCAAACAAAGGGTTACTATTTAAGTTTAATACTCCTTAATAAGAATAAAAAGATGCTCCACAATTTAGCAATCCTAACAATGTGGAGCAAATTTTTCAACCTTTTACATCAGCCATAAAAGCCCCAAAGTTGATGTGAAGCACATTTCCGTTTGGCGTTACCAAAGCCGGAACCGACTTTACTCCTGCTTTTTCAGCCTCGCTAATTCTGTTACGCACTTCGCCAATGTGAACTACTTCCACATTGTTAGTGCCGATAAGGTTAATGATGTCGTGTTCTGCACTTACGCAAACAGGACAGCCTGCATGATAAAAAACTGATTTTCCCATTGTTTATTAAGTATTAAATTAATTTATGGCAATAGTACCGGCACAAATATAGTTAGGATGCCTAACTAAATCAAGAAAAAAATGAACAAATATTTCATCCGTATATATTTTTTAAGTTTCTGATTGTCAGATGGAACACCCATGATATTCATTTGTGTTTGTGATACTGTAGGTATCATGGGTGTTTCATTATTATCATTTTGGGAAAAGATTGTCAGAGAGGTAAGTGGGCTTTGATGCGATTGGAAAAAATTAAACCGAGATTTTGCAAATTCAATTGCAAAATCTCGGTTTAATTTAAGAAGGGGCGAGCCTTTTAATTAATGGTAATTTTATATTTATCGTAAGCGCGCCCAACTATAAATTGATAGGCTTTACCATTTATGGTTGCAGATTCATAATTATAGGTACAAACTCTCAAAAATGCTTTTGATGGATTGCCCGACAAAAGAGAACTCAATTCAGAAGCTGTAAAAGTGCAACTTGTAGCCGGATATTTTAGAGTATGTTCGGTCTCGTTGCTATTGCCATCAGAGATATAAAACTTTATCGAATCGCAAACTACCGAAGAGCAAGTAAATGTATATCCGGTACGGTTAACCGTTAAACTGCTTGTAGGTAGTGAAGCAGATGGCAAAGATCGAGTACACGTATAATTGAATGCAGATACAGTACCGCTACCTGGAACAGTCCAAGCGGCATTTCCTCCAACCCAGGGTCCAGTTACAAAAGATAAGTACGGTGTACCGGAGCCAAAAAGTTGTGAAAGGGTAAATCCGTTACAAGAAACATTTCCTGCATCGGTAGTTACCGAATCGGCATATTTATTAAAAGCTGCATAAAACTGTAAAGTTGAAGAAGTTGAAGTGCTGCTATCGACTAAACTTTCGCCGGCAATTAATGTTCCATAAAGGCCCGGTTTATTGATAGGTGTAGTGGTTGTTCCGCCACCGCCACCACCACTTGTCGAACTTTTTTTACACGATGCGAGAAAAGCCATTATACAAATGGCAGTAAAAATATTTTTAATCATTTTAGTTAGTTTTGGTTTCGGGGGTGAAGGTAAAATTATTTATTCAATTCGAACGTTTCCATAAATTTTGTGGTATAATTTCCTTTAATGAAGTCTTCGTTTTTCATTAAGCGTAAGTGAAAAGGAATGGTTGTATGAAT
Source organism: Bacteroidia bacterium (assembly GCA_020849195.1). GTDB lineage: Bacteria > Bacteroidota > Bacteroidia > JABDFU01 > JABDFU01 > JABDFU01. The sequence goes on along the minus strand of JADLGT010000235.1, from coordinate 3,028 downwards.
TCCTTCTATTACAAATTCGCTAAGCGCACGATGCATTTTAGCGATGGCTTCTTCGCGTGTTTGCGCCACCGTAATTAGTTTGGCAATCATTGAATCGTAATTTGGCGGAATGGAATAGCCATCGTAAATATGCGAATCAACACGAATGCCATGCCCGCCGGGCGTGTGAAGTGTTGTTATTGTTCCGGGCGATGGTCGAAAATTATTAAAAGGATCTTCTGCATTAATGCGGCACTCGATGGCGTGCAACTGGGGGAAGTAATTTTTACCCGATATAGGAACTCCGGCAGCAACCAATATCTGTTCGCGAATTAAGTCGTAGTTGATCACCTCTTCTGTAATTGGATGTTCAACTTGTATGCGGGTATTCATTTCCATGAAATAAAAATTCCGATGTTTGTCCACCAAAAATTCAACAGTTCCTACACCTTCATAATTTACAGCCCTTGCGGCTTTTATTGCGGCTTCACCCATTGCATCGCGTAATTCTTTCGTCATAAAGGGCGAAGGGGTTTCTTCGACCAGTTTTTGATGGCGGCGTTGTATTGAGCAATCGCGCTCACTTAAATGGCAGGCCTTCCCATATTGATCGCCCACAACCTGTATTTCAATATGACGAGGTTCTTCAATATATTTTTCCATGTACATACCGTCGTTGCCAAATGCGGCGGCAGCTTCCTGACGTGCATTGTTCCATGCTTTTTCAAGTTCTCCTTCCTCCCAAACTATTCTCATTCCCCGTCCGCCGCCACCGGCAGTTGCTTTCATAATTACAGGATAGCCGATTTTTTTTGCAATTTTCTTTGCGTCTTCTACATCGGCAAGCAGCCCTTCAGAGCCGGGTATGCATGGCACTCCTGCTTTAATCATAGTGTCTTTAGCCGAGGCTTTATCGCCCATTGATTCGATCATTTCGGGCGAAGCGCCAATAAATTTCAAATCATGCTCCTTGCATATCCTCGAAAATTTAGCGTTCTCTGAAAGAAATCCGTAACCGGGATGTATGGCATCGGCATTGGTAATTTCGGCGGCAGAAATAATATTTGGAATATTCAGATACGAATCTTTACTAAGCGGAGGTCCAATGCAAACAGCTTCATCGGCAAACTTAACATGCAGGCTTTCCTTGTCGGCTGTGGAATATACGGCCACAGTTTGAATTCCCATTTCTTTACAGGTGCGTATTACACGTAACGCTATTTCGCCTCGATTGGCTATCAGTATTTTTTTGAACATACTGTTAAATAATTTTTTTATGAATAAAACCCAAACTATAAATTGTTGCTATCCGGAATTCGCTTCATTGGCAAAGTGAAACTGTTTTGTTTAGCTTGGGTCAACTAAAAAAAGCGCCTGATCATATTCAACCGGAGAAGCATCGTTAACTAATATTTTTACAATTTTCCCTTTGATGTCGCTTTCTATTTCGTTGAATAGTTTCATGGCTTCTATAATGCAAACAGCTTTTCCGGGAGCAACTTCATCGCCTACATTCACAAATGCCGGTTTATCGGGACCTGATGCGCGATAGAATGTACCAATCATGGGCGATTTAATGGAAATGTATTTTGCATCATCGGCAGTGGTATTTTTTTCGGGTTGGGAAACAACTGCAACAGCCGGCAATGGTGCTTGTGCTGCTGGTGGTGCGGCAACTTGTGTTACGGGAGCTGCAATAGCCGGTGCTGCTGCTTGTACAACAACTGTTTCGGCATGTTTACCATTACCGTTTTTAGTTTTGATTACAATTTTTACATCTTTCGTTTGCAGTTCCACTTCATTTACCCCCGACTTGGCAACAAACTTTATAAGATCTTGTATTTCGCTTAGCTTCATCTTTATTGATTTTTAATTAAACTGTTTTTGCAAATTGAATTTAAGAACAATAATTGACAAATTGTTGAATATGTTTTTATGAATTATAAGCCCATTTCAAATAAATAGAACCCCATGTAAAGCCAGCACCAAAAGTGGATATAATTATGTTGTCGCCTTTTTTCAATTTTTTTTCGTAATTCCACAGGCACAGTGGGATTGTACCCGATGTTGTGTTGCCATAACGATCAATATTCATCATTACTTTCTCGGGCGAAAGTTCCATGCGTTTTGCTGTTGCATCAATAATTCGTTTGTTTGCCTGGTGCGGCACTAACCAAGCAATATCGGACCCTGTTAACCTATTGTTTTTCATAATTTCTGCCGACACTTCGGCCATTCCAACAACAGCATGTTTAAATACTGTTTGACCTTCTTGTACAACGGTGTGTTCGTGGGCATCGACAGTTGCGTGAGATGCAGGATAAACCGACCCGCCGGCTTTTTGAAAGAGAAAATGGCGACCGGCGCCGTCAACTTTCAAAATAGAGTCAAGTATTCCATTTCCGTCTGTACTTGGTTCAAGGAGTACAGCGCCGGCTCCGTCGCCAAAAAGTATGCAAGTAGTTCGGTCTTCATAGTTTACTATTGATGACATTTTATCGGCTCCCACAACAATTACTTTTTTGTATTTGCCGGTTTCAATAAACTGAACGCCGGTGGCCAAGGAAAAAACAAAGCCCGAACAGGCGGCCGATATATCGTAGCCCCATGCGTTTTTAGCCCCAATTTTGTCGCAAATTATATTGGAGGTAGAAGGGAAAACGAAATCGGGAGTAACGGTTCCCACAATAATCATATCAATATCTAAAGCCGTAATACCTCGCTTGTTCAACAATTCGTTAATTGCTTCTACACACATATCTGATGTTCCAAGTCCTTCGCCTTTTTGTATTCTACGTTCTTTAACGCCCGTTCGCGTTTCAATCCATTCGGCATTGGTGTCAACAATGGTTTCCAATTCGGCATTGGTTAAAATGTAGTCGGGAACATATCCTCCAACTGCTGTTATTGCTGCGGTAATTTTTGTCATGTTCGTTTTTTCACACTATCAAATTAGGGTGGGCGCTAGTTTATGCAAATGCTTGTTTAATTTTTTCAGCAAGTTTAGCTTCTGTAATTGTTTTCGATAACAAAATCATATTTTTTGTAG
>JADLGT010000234.1 GCA_020849195.1 Bacteroidia bacterium | reverse complement strand
TTTACCAAAGCAATTTTTCGGATGGGAATTCCGGTTACGCCAAAAAATATTTTCCCATCAAATATTCAGGGTCTTCCTACTTGGTACGAAGTGCGGGTAAGCGAAAAAGGTTACTTAGGACGACGCGAAGGAATTGATTTGTTGGTAGCAGTAAACCCTCAAAGTATGCTTAACGATGTAAAAAGCGTAAGGAAGGGTGGTTATTTTTTGTACGACAGCTCTAAAACACTTCACGCACAATATATACGCAACGACATTAATTATATAGGCATACCCTTGATGGAGATGTGTAATAACGCATATTCCGACGCTCGTCAACGGCAATTGTTCAAAAATATTATTTATGTAGGTGCCTTGTCCGCACTGCTTGACATTGAATTTTCAGTTTTGGAATCGCTACTTGCTGATCAGTTCAAAGGAAAAGAAAAACTAATTGAGCCCAATATAAAAGCGCTGCAAATGGGAGTGGACTACGTTAAAAAATATTTCAAATGTCCGCTCGACATTCGAGTTGAACGCCGCAACTTGCTTGGAGATGCGATAATGATTGATGGAAATTCGGCCTGTGGCTTGGGTGCTGTTTATGCGGGAGCAACAGTTGCAGCATGGTATCCCATTACACCTTCTACCTCGGTGGTGGAAGCGTTTACAAATTATGCACACGAACTTCGTATTGATAAAAATACAGGTAAAAGAAATTTTGCCGTTGTGCAAGCCGAAGATGAACTTGCAGCTATTGGTATGGCGATAGGAGCAAGTTGGAACGGCGCACGCGCATTTACATCTACCAGCGGACCCGGACTATCATTGATGAACGAGTTTTTGGGACTTGCCTATTTCGCCGAAGTACCTACTGTGCTTATTGATGTACAACGCACAGGTCCATCAACCGGAATGCCTACGCGAACACAGCAATCGGATTTATTATTTGCAGCTTACGCATCGCATGGCGATACCAAACATGTTTTACTTTTTCCTTCCACACCCAAAGAATGTTTTGAACTTACTGCCGATGCTTTTGATTTGGCGGAAGAGCTGCAAACGCCGGTTATGGTAATGACCGATCTTGACCTTGGCATGAATGATCATATTTCCGCTCCGCTTACTTGGGATGAAAAGAGAATTTACAAAAGAGGGAAAGTGCTGCATGCTGCCGACCTCGAAAAAATAGAACGTTTCGGTCGCTATCTCGATGTTGATAATGATGGTATTCCTTACCGTACATATCCTGCAACTCACCCCACAAAAGGATCGTATTTTACACGGGGGTCATCGCGCGATGAGTATGCAATATACACCGAGGATTCGGCGGCATACAAAAGAAATGTTGATCGACTGATGAAAAAATGGAATACGGCGAAGAAAATGGTTCCACCTCCTCAGTTGTATCAAAAAAATAATAATCACACCAACGGAATTCTGTTTTTCGGCACCTCCTCTTATGCTACCGAGGAAGCCGTAGCTATGCTGGAGGAGCGTAATATAAGTGTTGATGCTATCCGTGTACGTTCATTTCCGTTTAATAAAACCGTTGAAGATTTTATTAACTCGCACAAAACCATTTATGTTATTGAGCAAAACCGCGACGCACAAATGCGAAGCTTGCTGATGATTGAACTAGGGGTTGCCCCGACAAAACTAATTTCTGTACTTAATTACGATGGCTTACCCATTACTGCCGATTATATTTACAAACAAATTATCGGACATTTAGGCAAAGGCCAAACAAGTAATAGTAGCAAACAAAAAGTGCTAAGGGTAAGCCCTAGCAGTAAAAAGAAAAACAACAAAAAGAAGAAGACCATCGTCAAGAATAGTAAAAAAAATACGAGTAACAGCAACAAAAAAAAGAGAATAGGTAAGAAAAAATAACGAAGGCGGGAAATCGTGAAAGTTATTTCGCCGAAATAAAATCATTTTATGCTGCTGCAAACTGCTGTTATTCTATAAAATTATTCAACACAACATTAGCTATGAGCTACGTTCGCCCTAAATTCCGACATCCGCAACTTCCAAAAAATAAGTTGGGATATACCATGGCTTATTACGAAGGCGCTTTGTCAACACTATGTGCCGGATGTGGACACGATTCTATTGGTGCGGCAATTGTACAAGCCTGTTATGAATTAAATATTGAGCCCCACCGTATGGCTAAACTTTCGGGAATAGGATGTTCCTCGAAAACACCCGCCTATTTTTTAAGCAATTCGCACGGCTTTAATTCTGTTCACGGACGAATGCCTTCGGTTGCAACAGGTGCCAATCTTGCCAACCGCGATCTTATTTACTTTGGTGTGTCGGGCGATGGCGATTCGGCATCAATAGGCATGGGGCAATTTGTACATGTAATTCGCCGCAACCTGAATATGGTTTACTTAGTGATGAACAACGGTTGTTACGGATTAACCAAAGGTCAGGATTCGGCTACTGCCGATATAGGATCGAAAAGTAAAGCCGGATCAGTGAATTTGTTTGAGCCAATTGATTTAGCAAGTTTAGCTATTGAGCTCGGTGCAACCTTTGTTGCTCAAAGTTTTTCGGGCGACAAAGCACAACTTATTCCGCTTGTAAAAGCGGCCATGAAACATCCGGGTTTTGCATTTATTAATGTTATTTCTCCTTGTGTAACATTTAATAATAATTCCGGCTCCACCAAGTCGTACGATTATGTTCGGCAACATGTAGAGGCCACGGCTACAATTGATTTCGTTCCCGAAATGCAAGAGATAAGTGTAAGCTATGCGAAAGGAGATGTGAAGCAGGTAACCCAGCACGACGGCTCCATACTTCATTTGCACAAAGTGGCTCAAGACTGGGATCCATTGGACAGGCATTCGGCAGTTAATGCTGTGCTGAATGCAAAAGCAAAAAGCGAAATTCTTACCGGTTTATTGTATATCGATCCAGATAGCCGCGATCTGCATCACATGCTCCAAACTAGCTATACGCCTTTAAATGAACTTCCTCAATCCGAACTTTGTCCGGGTATTGAAGTATTGAAAAGTATTAATGCGGAATTGCGTTAAGTCCGAATTAATAAAAGCCTTCTACTGCTCAAAAATTTCGAAATCAAAACCTGATTTACTTTGTATATTTGAATATGCAGCTAAACAATATTCGCGTCCTACCATTTATAGTCCTATTTTTTCAGTGTTTGTGTACACTTGGCTTTGCACAACCCAATAGCAATGAAGGATTTGTTCTGATTGATGGATTGGTTTCGGGCTATTACTACGAACCAACACGAAAGCTGCTACAGAAGGAAAGAGCTGTGGTATTGGAAGGCACCTTGGAAAGGGTAATGATGAATGTATTTGAGAGTGGAGCGCTATTGCATACTGTTTACACAAATAAAAAGGGTGAATTTAATTTTAAACTTCCGCTTGGAAAATTTTACAAAATAGAATTAACGAAAAATGGCAGGGCTAAAACAGTTTTTTTGGTCGATGTTCAATCCGTTTCAAATGAAATCATGGTCATAGGCTTACGTTTTAACGGAGCCGAAATTGCCATGAATCGCTTTGTATCGAAAGATACGGCAGATGCGAATTTGCCTATAGGACGGCTTTACTTTGACTCACGAAAACAAATGATGGAATTTGAAGTGAATCAACCAAAAAATAAAGGAGGACTGTTTTCAAAACGCGACGAAACCAACCCTTGTATTTCGGTCATGAAAAGGACTGTTTTAAAAAATAAAGACAATGTGGCCACCGATGAAAAAGCCATGGAGGAATATATAAAACAAGCTGTAAAACAAAAAATTGATAAGCTTACCGGTAAGGGTAAAAAGAAAAGCAAATTTGATGCGACAAGAAAAAAAGAGGAAAATAATAGTGCTGCGGATAGTGTTAATAACATTTCTAATGTACAAAAGAGCCGATTAATAGACCTCGATCCTGACATACGTCTATTCACCGAAGGCGACATTAGTTCACGTGAAAGGGCTATTAATGCTGCACGTAAACAACTCGAAAAAGACAAGGCTAATGCTGTTTCCATGGAAG
>JADLGT010000233.1 GCA_020849195.1 Bacteroidia bacterium | reverse complement strand
TAAATGATGTCGAATCGTATAAAGTATATCCCGAATTATACGCAAGAACTCTCTTAATACAGTTGTTTCTGAATTTTGAAACAAATGATTTAGATGTGATGGAGTTTAATTTAAAGAAAACAGAACGATACTTTGGAAAACGATACAAAGCAACGGAATATGAGAAGCTGATTTTGTTATTTTTCAATGAATTAATAGTGAGCGACCGAAAAGCAGTTATACCTGTGATGAAAAAGTACAGGCAAAAACTGGAACATTTGCTTGCAGCCAACGTGGAGCTTTCCAAAATCTATTTGGTCGAAAAATTATTGATTGACTTCGGATGTTGGATAGACAGCAAAATCTACAAAACTCCTTTACAAAAAATAGTGCGCGAAAATTGCATGCATCCGAAATTTGCAAGTAAGTTATAGCCGTATTCCAATTACCAACAAGTCGTCAACTTGCTCGACCTCTTTCATCCAGTTCTGCATATTTTCATCCATCATGTGCAATTGTTTTTGCATGGGCGAATTTTGTATCGACAGGATAAATTTTTTAAAATTAGCCGTCATGTATTTTTTACCGCTCAATCCTCCAAACTGATCGGGGTAGCCATCGCTGCTCATGTACAAGGTATCGCCCTCCGATAATTTTAGTTCATGTAATTTGTACCTGAAATCGTGAGGCGTATAACTGGCTATACTGGCTTTTGTAGGTTTAATTTCTTCTATATCTCTACTGCCTTTCCGAATAACCCAAAGCGATCGGTAAGCGCCCGAGTACGACACTTCTTTTGTTTTTACGTTGATGCGAACAAGGGCAATCTCCATTCCGTCTTTGGTTGTGTTATTTTCTTCGCTTTGCTTGAGTGCTTTTTTTATTTCGTTGTTGGCAAAATAAAGTATTTCGGAGGGAACGGTAGAAACGGTAGCTGCTTCGTTCAGTTTATCGGAGCAAATCATGCTCATAAATCCACCCGGCACACCATGTCCGGTACAGTCGGCGGCACCAATTAAAAATTCATGTTCGTTTATTTTATGAAACCAGTAAAAATCGCCCGACACAATATCTTTTGGTTGAAAAAATATAAAAAAGTTTTCCCATATTTTTTTCATGTCGGCAATAGAAGGAAGTATGGCATCCTGTATTTTTTTTGCATAGTTGATGCTATCCGTAATCTCGCGATTTTTATATTCAATTTCTTCTTTTTGGTGTGCAATTGTTTTGGTGCGTTCGGTAATTATTTTTTCGAGACGAATATTTTGCTCTCTCAATCGTTTAATATTTAATTTAACGATCAGCCAAAGCGTAGTTATAGCAGCTATTACGTAAATAATATAAGCCCAAGTTGTGCGATACCAGGGCGGGAGCACTGTAAATTCAAATTCTATTTCTTTTCCTTCGTGACCAATAATGTTGCGCGACTTGAGGTGAAACACGTAGTGTCCTTCGTGCAGGTTGTTGTAGATTATAGAAGATGTTTTATTCCACGCACAATATTTTTCCTCTTTGCCTTCTAAATAATATGAAAATTTAAGCTCATTAACATCGTAATAGTCGGATGCAGAAGGAACAATATGAATATCATTTGAAGAGAATGGAATTTCAATGGCAGGGTAATTCAATGAGCCGGCAAAATCTTCCAGAAGAATAGAATCATTATTGAAAATAAGTTTGGAAATAAATGTATAGAATTGATTTTGTTTTGCCTGTCTGTTATTGTCGTAGCAATACAAACCGCTATTGGTAGAAATATATACACGGTTTGCATCCAATAAAAAATCGCGGGCGTATGCACCTTTTATTCTGCGAAGCATGGGGTTTGCCTCGCGTATGCCTTTCGCACCAAATTCAACTGACCGTAACATATCCACAAGTGTGTGATCGTTTACGGTTGTACAATGAAACCAAATATTATTTATAATTTGTTTTGCGTGCGTTACCATTAGCTGCGAAGAAGACGAAATAGATTCGAGAATGTTTAACTTGAGACACTGAGGAGTTGTGGTTGAATTAATGATTTTGTAAAAGCCTTCATTGTTGGTACAAACCAAAAACTCTCCGTTATAACTAAAAATATAATTTTCGTTTAATGAAGGAAGACCTTCTTTTTCGGTTAAATGTTGATATTGATAGTTTTTGCTTACATCAAGGATAAATAATCCATTTGTGGCAGTTCCGAAACCAAGCAAGCCTTCTTTACTTTTGGCGACCGACCGAACGGCGCCCCAATCGTTAAAAGTTTTTAATATAGTTAACTTGTTGCCGATTAGCTTTGCTATTGTTACGCCACTTTCTGTGCCGATGTAAATTACCGACGAATCGTTGGGGTCGGGGAGCAAACTATATACTGTAGATTCAAGGAGTAGTTCCGGCTTCCCTTTATCAAAACTGAATAATCCACTCGCTGCCCCAACCAATAGTTTTTTATTTTTTACAATGAGCGCAAATGCTCTGTCGCTTATTTCGGTATCAATAAATATATTTCTATCGGTATCTAATACTTGCAAGCCCTTGTCTGTGGCCACATATAGCTTATTGTTGTATTTCGCCGCCGATTCAATTACGCCTTTAATACCGTTGCTCTTTCCCCAATGGGTAACCGGTGTGCTAAACTCAACAAACGATATTCCATAATTTAACGATAACCATAAATTTTCATTTCCATCAACAAAAATATGTTTGACATTATTATCCAAGATCCCATCGTTGTCAGTAATTTTTGTAAACGACTTAAAATTTTTATCCGCCAAAATAAGACCTCCCTTTAGGCTGCCAAGCGCATAGGTTTCGTCATTTATTTTTGCACCGCAATACAAATCGTTTTGTGTCATCCACTCATCAACGGGGCTGTGTACCTTTGAAAAAATCGATTTCCACGGTGCTTCGTTGTCATACACCATTAAGTGCATACCATTGTTGCGAGCCCCCACCCAATAGGTTTTATTTTTGTAGGGCAGGATAAAGTCAACCCGCTGTTCGGCAAAATTTTCGGTATTGTCAACAAGCTTTAGCTGCCCATCAATAAAAACTTTGAACCCAACATGTTTTTCGCGTATAAATAAGCTCGACCCTACTTTAAAAAAAGTATGAAACCCTTCTGCTTCAGGAGAGAAGGAAGTGGTCGTTCCGTTTTTATACCAAAATAATTTTTTGTTGGAACAAAAGAATACCTCGTCGTTTATACAAATGGTGGCCCATACATTTCCAAAATCGCTATCTTTTACCGGTAGATTAGCTGAGAGCGAAACATAAAAAACTTTTCCGTTAGGTGCTTCGTTGAGGTATCCAAATTCATTTTCGCTTCCTATAAATATTTTGTCGTTCTTATCTTTATCAATAGAAATACAACGGGCAAGTTTTTCAATCGGAATCGATTTCCAACTTTTACCGTCATTCAGCATCACACCAATATTATTGGCTACATAAATTCTTCCGTATTTATCTTGTATGCAGCTCCAGTTTTGGTCGCCGGCACCCATATCGGCAGGGCTAAAATTGCTTATGTAGTAATTTCCGGTTTGCGAGAAGGCAGAAGAAAAAGTAATTGCCAAGCAGCAAAATAAATAAATACGGAGCAGCCTTTTCATGGATGTAATTAAAATACGAATTACGAATTTTTAAAGCGTATTTGCAATAAGCTAAAGCGATATGAAATCCGTTGAAATGAAAGAAATTACACAAGTCAATTGACGTGTAATTAATTTATAAGTCATTATACACTACTTTACAAAAAAGGATGTTACTGTTCAGGTGCGAAATTAACAAACGAATCTTATTAAAAATAGTTGCTGAGGTAAAAATGAAAAGTTCGAGCAAGTAACTTTGCTTCATGGAAAGAACAGCCACACATGTTATAGTAATTTGATTTATATTTTTTCCAATCAATATTGGTATAATGCCGATCGGATAGCTGTTTGGACCAATGCAATTAGACCATTACAGATATCACATCGGTATTATATTAACCATTGCCGAATACGATTCGAGGACAGGTTGGACATAATGGCACAACATTAAAGATGGTCGATAGTCCGGATAAGGTGATAGCCCATAAAGTAGAAGGTAAATGCGAATGTGGCGAAGACCTTGAAGGGATTAGAGGTAAAAAGCATACAATGCAGGCAGGCATTTGAACTTCCTGAAAAACTTATTGATTCGGAGCAATGATATGAAGAAGCAAAATTAACTAATCATAAATGCCATTGAAAAAGCGATGACCGAAAATCCTGTTGTACTTTATAATACCCGAACAGTTACCATTTAACACAGCATAAAACAGAGTCCGAGGGGAATAGAAAAACCGAAATGTCAATGACTATACAACAAGCCCAACAACATGTCCACAAGTGGATTAAAAAATATGGTGTACGTTATTTCTCCGAGCTCACCAATATGGCTCTGCTTACCGAAGAGGTGGGCGAGGTTGCCCGAATTGTTTCGCGCACTTATGGCGACCAAAGTTTTAAGAAAACAGACAAGGGGAAAAAGCTAGAGGAAGAACTTGCAGATGTGTTATTCGTATTGATTTGCTTAGCTAATCAAACAGATATTGATCTTACAATACTTCGGTAATTTTTTGAGGCTATTAACAAAGGTATGTATAAAAGTTTAGTAGAGATGAGGTAGG
>JADLGT010000232.1 GCA_020849195.1 Bacteroidia bacterium | reverse complement strand
TAACGAAATATATGGAATACCTGCGTTGGCTAACAGCGTAAGTTTTGCCGATGTTTTAGCCATCTGCATTAATGAAAAAGCAGCTTCCATCATTCGGGCACCGCCCGATTTTGAAATAATAAGCAATGGCGTTTTATATTTTATACAAAAGTCAATAGAGCGCGAAATTTTTTCGCCTACTACCGAACCCATCGATCCGCCAATAAACCGAAAATCCATGCAGGCCACAACAAGGTCGTTACCATCAACTTTACCGGCTGCAGTACGTATGGCATCTTCTAAGCCCGATTTTTTTTGGGAATCAATAAGCCGGTCGGTATATTTTTTTGTGTCTTCAAACTGCAGCGGATCGCCGGCGGTGAGTTTGGCGTTGAGTTCTGCATATTCGTTGTTGTCGAAAATAATTTTAAAATACTCATCCGAACCTATACGTTCGTGGTAGTCGCAATGCGGACAAACATACATGGATTCGGCATGTTCGTTGGATGGAGTAATTTTTTTACAGGAAGGACATTTATACCACAAGCCTTCGGGAGTTTCTTTTTTTTCCCGGGTACTGGTTTTTATTCCTTTTGTTATTCTTTTATACCAACTCATTTCCGATCTCAGCTTTTGGATTTTGGATTTTCAATTCTTGAATAAAATCAAGCTCGGTAATTGTAACCAAAAAAAATTTAAGCAATGGTTATTTCTTTATTCAAATACACGTCCTGTATAGCGTTCAGCAATGCTATGCCATCTTTTAGCGGTTTTTGAAAAGCTTTTCGTCCGGCAATAAGACCTTGCCCGCCTGCACGTTTGTTAATTACGGCTGTAGTTACTGCTTCGGCCAAATCAGATTCGCCCTTCGATTCGCCACCCGAATTAATTAAACCAATTCGCCCCATGTAGCAATTGGCGAGTTGGTAACGGCACAGGTCAATTGGGTTATCGCTGCTTAGTTCGGAGTAAACTTTGTTGTGCGTTTTACCAAAATTAATAGCCGTGTAGCCTCCGTTGTTGGTGGGTAATTTTTGTTTAATAATGTCGGCTTGTATGGTAACGCCTAAGTGATTGGCTTGTGCTGTAAGGTCGGCGGCAGTGTGATAGTCAGTTCCGTCTTTTTTAAAACCGTTGTTACGCAGGTAGCACCACAGAATAGTAGCCATACCAAGTTCGTGAGCTTGTTCGAAAGCCAACGCAACTTCTGTTATTTGTCTCGACGACTCGGGCGAACCAAAATAAATAGTAGCACCAACTGCCGCAGCACCCATCTCGTAGGCACTATGCACAGAGCCAAACATTATTTGGTCGAACTTATTGGGGTAAGTCAAAAATTCGTTGTGATTAATTTTCACGATGAAAGGAATTTGATCTACATATTTTTGCGATACAGCACCCAGTACGCCAAAGGTTGATGCAACTCCGCTGCAACCCCCTTCAAGCGCTAGCTTTACAATGTTTTCGGGATCGAAATAAGCAGGGTTTGGAGCAAACGAAGCGCCGGCAGAGTGTTCAATTCCTTGATCGACCGGAAGAATAGAAATGTATCCTGTTTTGCCCAGTCGCCCATGATTGTACAGGCGTTTTAGGTTATCGATTACTGCTTCATTGCGATTGCTTATACCAAAAATTCGATCAACAAAATCCGCTCCGGGTAAATGCAGTTGCTCCTTGGTTATGGCAGTGCATTTGTGGTTTAATAATTTATCGGCGTTAGCGCCTAACAGTTCGGCTATGTTCGACTCTGCAATTTTTACTGATGCCATTTTAAAATAGTTTGGTTATTTATATTTCTTAAAAATGCTGTCAAAGCTACTAAAAAATACCTTATTCAGGCAGCTTGTTTCTGCCGAGGGCAGGCATAGATAAATTGCTTGTGATTATTTTGGAATAATTGAATGCAAGTTAGCATTTTTCATTTGGGCTTTCACTTCTAATGCAAAACAAGGAATAAATTTAGCTTGCTTAACGTTTTACAAAAGGTCGAACAAATTATTAATACCAACAAACCTTTCTACGGTAAAGCCTTCGGCATAATCAACACCAATGGGTCTTCCAAAATTGGCCATGCGTCCTCTGATTGTATGTAAAAAATTTTTAGACGATATGGCTGTTAGAGGCTCTGTTGAGGAAGGGTTATAAAACTGAGATGAAAAAGCCATAATAGCTTCCATCTTTTTTTGCATAAAGGGAGTAACGTCTATCACAAAATCGGGTTTAATATATCTATCCTGTATGGTATGATAAACTGCTTTAGGTCTCCAGGCTTGTTGTTTATTACCATTAATGGCGGAAGTTATTTTTTGCAAACCCGAATAAAAACAGGCTTCCGAAACAAGCTGCGATGCACGGGCATGGTCGGGGTGCCGATCGTGAATGGCATTACATAAAATTAGTTCGGGACGATACTTGCGAATTTTTTTAATTAATTCGATTCGATGGGCATCGTCATTTTTAAAAAAGCCGTCTTTCATTTTCATGTTTTCGCGAAACTCAACTCCAAGGATTTTAGCGGCTTTGGCGGCTTCTTTCATACGAAGAGCAGCGCTGCCGCGTGTTCCCAGCTCTCCCTGTGTTAAATCAAGTATACCAATTTTTTTTCCAAACTTAATGTGTTTAAGAATGGTGCCTGCACAGGTTAGTTCTAAATCGTCGGGATGAGCAGCTATGGCAAGAATATCGAGTTTCATTTTCGAAATAATTTTTAAAATTTATACCAGTGTTACTAAACCACAATTACTCTACAATGAATAACATAATACCAAAAATCTAATTTACAAATTTAGAAAAGATGGCTGCTGAGTAAAGCTCGTATGCAATATTTTTAATCTCTTCGTTTTGATATTTTATTAAGGCTAATTTATCTGTTTTTTCTGTGTTATCTGTGTTCCATTTTTT
>JADLGT010000231.1 GCA_020849195.1 Bacteroidia bacterium | reverse complement strand
TTTAGACAATAGTTAAACAGCATTTAAACATTGTTTATTAGTCAATTTTGAAGAGGTTTAATCATCTCGTTAATGCAATTAAATTGACCTCATTTGCTTATTAATCAGTATTTTTCGTACTTTTGAACAAGTTTTCAACATTATTTATGAGAAAATTAACCGCAGATGAGTTCGAACAATTGCCCATAAAGGGGAAAGGCCGGAGCTCACCAATTTTTAACTCACTAATTAATCTTAAAGAAGGCGAAGCGCTGCTTATAGAGCGTAAAGACTGGAACCGCAAAGCAGGACCAAGTACTTTGGTACGCTACATTGAGAAAAAACATAATATAAAATTTTTATGTGGCGCTTTAGAAGGCGGAAAAGGCTGGGCGGTGAAAAGAATGGAAACTATCAGACGGGAAAATACGAAAGAAAAAAACAAAATTCCTGTTTCCAAACCTGAAACAACAAATATTCCGATTGAAAAAACAAACAGCACAATAGAAAATCTGAAATTAAAATCAGATTTGATATTATTTTACCTCAGCCGTATTGCAGTACATAAAATAGAGCGCATTGAAGATACTTTGAAAGCCTCTATCATGCATTTTTGGAAGGAAGACAAAAAATTATTGCAGGATTATTTCTACGAAATCATTAAATCCCTGCAGGAACAAGGTCATATCGTTATTGAAAACGATAAAACCTATATTCCTCTCAGAAATTCTAAAATATAATTTTACTTACTGGTAATCTTAAACTCGGTGCGTCGGTTGTTCTGACGTCCTTCATCGGTATCATTGGTATCAATCGGCTTGGTTTCGCCATAACCTTTAGACGTTAATCTGTCAGAAGCAATTCCTTTACTGATCAGATAACTTACAACAGATTGCGAACGACTGTCGGAAAGCTTCATATTATAATCATCAGAGCCTTTGCTGTCGGTATGAGAACCTAATTCAATTTTTATGGTTGGATTCTCGTTTAGTAACTTAATTAAACGGTCTAATTCGTTTGCCGATTCAGGACGGATTGTGGCTTTATCAAAATCAAAGAAAATATTTCTTAAAACAATCACACTTCCAACTTCCACTTTTTTCAATGCAACATCTTTTACTATTTCAATATAATCGGCATTAATGTCTACAATAAAGTTTTCAGAATGGAATAAATATCCGTCTTTACGAACCGCTATACCATAATTTTTACCTGCAGGTAATGTAACCAGATAACGTCCGGTTGAGCTATTCGACTTAAATGTTGCCAATACCAGGTTTTTTTCGTTATCAATCAAATCAATTGCGGCTTCCAGTACCTGGCCTGTTTTAGCATCTGTTATCACCCCTTTTAACAAGGCCATTTTTGGACCCTTTGCTTCCACTGCACCTTCGGTTTTCAAATTCGAAATAGGATTTGCAGCCATTGCCAATAATTGATCTTCGGTATTTAACATAGGTTGTTTTTCAGGACCCAAAATGGTAATCCTGTAAATATCCTGTCCGCCATAACCCTTCATGCTTGCGCTTCCATAATAAGCATGTCTTCCGTTTGCCGATAATACGAAGAACACATCGTTATCAGGAGTATTAATTGGAATTCCTAAGTTCACAGGTTTAGTCCATTGTCCGTTCTCTAACGTAGTCTTAAATACGTCGTAACCTCCAATTCCTCCGTGACCTCTTGAAGAAAAATACATGGTTTTACCATCAGGCATCATAAACACTCCGTCTTCATCGTATTCTGTATTTATGACATTGCCAATATTTACGGCTTTTTCAAATTTACCTTTCTCATTTATTACCGAATAATAAATATCATGACCTCCAAATCCTTCTTTACGGTCGCTAACGAAATATAATATCTTACTATCGTACGAGAAAGAAGCTGAAGCCTCATGCCCCGAGGTATTTACTGCCTTACCCAAATTATCGGGCTTGGTCCAGGTTGCTCCAACAAGTTCAGAAATAAATAAATCGCCGCCACTTTTTGAACCGTTATACGTAACCAGTTTTTGTCCGTCGGGAGATAAACAAATAACAGCATCATGTAAATCCGTGTTTACGGGAAGTCCTAAGTTTTTGGCTGAGGTCCATTTTTTTCCTGCTTTATTGCAATACCAGATGTCTTCGAATGGTTCATTTAATGCTTCATCAATTTTATCACCGCCAACACCGCCCGGGCGGCGCGAAGTGAACATCATGATGCTTTCATCGGCAGTAATAACAGGCGAATAATCATTGTAAGAAGAGTTCACTTCTGCTCCAACATTATCAATAAATACCCTCACCGGACTTTTTGAAAGCTCTTTTCCGTTACGGCACTCAAAAATACGACGGTCTACCAGCTTAATTTCATCCGGTTGTTTTCCCGGATTTAAGGTTCCTTTATAGGCTTCGTATTCGGCAAGTGCCTTATCCCAATCCGATTTTAAATGGTGCACATACCCTACATAAAAACGTATTTTAATATCTATTGCAGGGTCTAGCTGATTTGCCTTCATGATATATTCATACGCTTTACCTCTCTCAAAAGAACTCAGGTAGCACAATCCTATCCTGAAATTAAGTAATGCGTTATTCGGATTAAAAGCCTGTGCTTTCAGATAATACGGCAAAGCCGAACGGTACATTGCCTCTCCTAATTCAAGTATAGTATTTCCTTCCTTAAAATTGGAAATTGCTTCTTTCAGTTCGTCTTTTCTGTCGGGAAAATTTTTCTTTTCAAATTCTATATTTTGTGAAAATGAATTAAGGGTAAATGCCCAAACCGTTAGTATAAGTAATATCTTTTTCATGTTATTCGCCGCAATCTGAATTAATAAATGATTTAGCTGCCGATACGCCCAGTTCATACGCCTTTTTCCAATCAGCACAG
>JADLGT010000230.1 GCA_020849195.1 Bacteroidia bacterium | reverse complement strand
TTGCCGCAGGCAGCTACACCGTGCAGGTAACCGATGCCAACGGATGTACCGCAAGCACAACAGCAGTGATAAACAATACAAGTGGCCCGACGCTTATTACGCAATCAACAAACAATAATTGCTTTGGTGGAAACGCAGGCACAGCAACGGTAATCGCCACCGGCGGAACAGGTATCTATACATACAGTTGGCAACCATCGGGCGGAACGGCAGCAACAGCCACCGGACTTACTTCGGGAACATATACTGTAGTTGTTACCGATGGTACTTGTACTGTTTCTTCAACGGTTGCTGTAATTGATGCTTCACTAATGAACATTACAGTTAATGTAACAGATGGTTCGTGTGGCATTGCAAATGGAAGTGCATTTGTAACAACAACAGGAGCCACAGGAGCCTTGTCTTATACATGGCTCCCTTCCGGCGGTACGGGCGCAACTGCAAATTCGCTTGCAGCCAATACATATACAATAACCGTAACCGATGCTACTGGCTGTTCGCAAACAACAACAGCAGTAGTTGGAAACTCTCCGCCTATTGCAGCAGCAGCATCAACTGTAAAAAATGTAAGCTGTAAAGGAAATTTTGACGGAGCCGTGCTTGCCACACCGGGCGGCGGCACAGGAACTATTACGTACACATGGGCTCCCGGGGGTGGTACCGGATCCACCATGGGTACATTAGCTGCAGGCAGCTATACCGTTACAGTTACCGACTCGAAAGGATGTTCGGCCATTTCTACCGTTACCCTTACCGAACCGGATATGCTATCAATTGTTGCACCTTCGGCCATGCCGTTATGTGTTGGGCAAAGTGCTGTGCTTACAGCAACAGCAAATGGAGGAACTCCAACATATACCTATTCGTGGATGCCCGGATCGCTGACGGGTAGCAATATAAGTGTCAATCCTTCCATAACAACAACCTATACCGTTACGACCACCGATTTAAATGGCTGCACGTCATCTTCGCAAACAGTTGTTGTAACAGTTAACCCTCCCTTGCAAGTTGATGCAGGGGTAGATAAAAATTTATGTGCAAGTGCATCAACTACTCTTACTGCTTTAGCAGGAGGAGGAGATGGTAATTACACTTATACGTGGCTTCCATCGAATACAACAGGAGCAACACTAAATGTAATACCCACAGGAACTACCACATACACCGTAGTTGTTGCTGATGGTTGCGGAACAGCACCGGTAACCGATGTTGTTGCGGTGCAAGTAATGCCGCCGCTTATACCATCTTTTTTGCCCGACAGCTCATGGGGCTGCGCACCACTATGCGTAACCTTTTCAAATACTACTCCCGGAGTAATGAAAAGCTGCAATTGGAATTTTGGAGACGGCAGTACTTCGCAAGAATGTTCTCCGACCTATTGTTTCAGGAAAGACGGATTGTATAGCGTAAAACTTACGGTAATCGACACCAACGGATGTTCTGCATCGCTCAATAAAACAAATAATATTAAAGTATATCCATTGCCCGTAGCTGATTTTAAAACAAGTCCGAAATCAACCACTATTTTGTCGCCGCTCATTAGTTTTACTGATCAAAGTTCTTCCGACGTAGTAAAATGGGATTGGAATTTTGGTGATCTGATTAATGGATCGTCCACTAAAAAAGATCCTACGCATACCTATCAGGATACGGGTAGTTATGTCGTTCAGCTTACGGTTACCAACTCTTATGGTTGCGTAGATACAGCGACAGATGTTGTAATTATAAAAGGAGATTTTACCTTTTATGTTCCCAATGCGTTTACGCCAAATGGCGATGGAAAAAATGAAACCTTTTTCCCAAAGGGTTTCATGATTAACCCCGAATGTTATCACCTGATGATATTCGATCGTTGGGGCAATCTTATTTTTGAAACAGATGATTTAAACTTAGGTTGGGACGGACGCGCCAACGGCGGTAAAGAGATTGCTCAGCAAGATGTGTACGTTTGGAAAATACAGGTCTGTGATTTCGAAAGGCACAAGTACTTTTATGTAGGGCACGTAACACTTGTGAAATAATTTATTTTTTCACTTTATAAATTTTCAACCCCGAAATAGAATCGGAATAAATAGGAGGCACGAGTATAAGCGAGTCGGTAATTGGAGTAGATTTCCACGAGTAATAATAATCAATTTGGTAGTCATGTAGTTGCCTAAATCCCTCGTGCTGTATAATGGCATCGGTAAGTTCGCCATAGTGTTTATTACCCAAATAAAAACTTATAACAGCAGTGTTTTTATAATCTTCCGATAGATTTCGTTTATGGTTAGCAACCCTTCCGCGAATAGTAGTATGGTCTTTTAATTCTTCAATAACATCAAACAAATGTTTATGCTGTTGTGTAGAATTTGTAATTGTACTAATAGAGTGCATCACTACCTGCGCCAACTCTCCTGCTGTTACATCTCTGTCTTTTAACAGAAATAATTCTTTCAAAGGGCGCTTTACGAGAAAGAAAACAAAAAAACAAAATAAAAGTACGGTAACAAATTTTGTTTTGTTGTTACTTATCAGCGGTTCGAGTAAAAAACAAAAAAGGACAATAAAAACAATAGTGTTCACCCAAATATATCTGTGATTTACAATTACGAAAACGTAACCTATATTGTAAATTAAAATCGAAATGAGTAACACCCATGCTCGCTTTGGCAATGTGTTTAATTTGAATGAAAAAAAAATTAAAAATGCAATAAAAAGCACCACTCCTATTTGCCGCTTAAAATCGAAATAATAAATGCTTTGAAGGTTTGTTTTAATAACACGAAGCCAGTGCTTGAAATTTGAAGAAGTAGAAAACGGACTCCATGTATGAATATGGAATAGCGATGGCGATTCGGTACTATTAACTGCAGTAGTATTGGGTGGATTAAATAAACCCTGCTCGTGTGCCGGATGACATAAATAACATTCGGGCTTAAAACTATACTCCGGCCCTACAAGAGAAAAATTATATTTTCCACTGCCGCTAATTGTGAAAGCTTTGTTTTTATATGACATTACTCCAATCCATGCCCCTGTAATTACTGTAAACACAGCAAAACCATTAATAAAATTTTTTAAAATAATCTTTCGGAGCGGCTTCGATCCGAACCAAAAAAATAAATTCATTGCTGTAAAGTGTACAATAAAAAAAGGGAAACCAAATGCTTTAGTAAGAAAGAGGAGCCCCGCCCATATTCCCGTTTTAATTCCCGCCTTAGGCGCACTACAATAATTGTCGTCGGAAATAATTTTAAGATAAAATAAAAGTACAGTGAGAAATAGGAGATCGGGACTTCCATAAAGTTGGCCGTAGGACAGTACTAATGGAATGAAAGAAAAACGTAAGCTGTTTTTCATCCACATTTTAAAT
>JADLGT010000229.1 GCA_020849195.1 Bacteroidia bacterium | reverse complement strand
TAACGTTGAATGAGTCAAACACTTTTCTCAAAGTTTTTATTTTCCAATCTGCGGGTATTTTTGAACTTAAACTTTACATCGATACGGGCAGGTTTAATGAAGCATTAAATGTGTTACATAAAATAATCCTTGGTTTTCAAAAATTCGAAAAGAAAATTTCAGAGCTATTTATGTTGATGTTTTACTATAATTTTTCGTTGGTGTATTTTGGATTGGGAGACTTTAAGTCGGCACTTTTTTGGAATAATAAAGAATTTTCTGCCCCGGCATTAAAAAATCATGAGCGGAATCACAGGACGCTAATTATTTTTAACATCATTGTTCATTACGAATTAAAAAATTTTGATCTTATTATAAGTATAATTCGATCATTGTATCGTACAGCCGAAGCAATAAAATTTTTTAACGAATACGAACTAAAACTATTGGATATTTTTAACTCGTTGGCAATTAAAAACAACCAATTTTATAGTCAGGCAAGTATATTAGAATTCCTAAACACTGCCAAAAGCGAACTCCAAAAAATAAGTAAAAGAAAGCCATCGCTTGTCAGCAAACCTCCTGATTTTGATTATATCGCATGGTTCGATTCTAAAATCCAAAATCGCAGTTATGCAAAAATTATACAGGAAAAAAGTATAAACGCCTAAAATTATTACGGTGCATTAATAGTTCAACCCGAGTTTTATTAGAGGTACGACGCAGAATATGAAGTACGACCTCCCTTTAGAGATGGGATCGAGCTAATCCCAATGAACTGTAGTTTATCGGTCTTAGGGAAGACCATAAAAAGAATCGTTTGTGAACAAGTAAAAACAAACTATTCTTCAACATGTTCTCCTTCTTTCATTTTCGACAAAATAAAGAATGGATTTTTGACAACTACTTTTGCAGTTGACGAAATTTTTTCTGCCGGCGAAATTTCAATGTAGCCTAAATCGGAAACTCCGGTAAGCACCTCTATCCGTTTGAAATTATATCTTCCGTTTTTTATTTCTGATTCATCCAATACAAAAATCCAGTCTTTCCCATTTGCTTTTACCACCGCATCAACCGGAACAGTTTGTGATGTTTGCTGCCCTACATCAATAAGTGCATTAACATACATGCCGGGAATAAGCTCGTGTTTTTCATTCTCAATTTTGGCATGAACGGTTAGTGCTTTTGTATTTAATTCGAATGATTTATTAATTCCATAAATTTCTCCTTTAATCGTTTCATTATTATGCTCTTCCTGATGTTCGGGTTGATTGGCAAGAATGAAGTTTACTTTTTGACCAATTTTTATTTTAAATAAATCCTTTTCGTACACAAGTAAATCAACGTGTATTTTACTGTTATCTATTATTTCGAAAAGTAGTTTATTGGGTTGAACAAACTCTCCAATGTTAATAGTAATGTGGCCAATGTAACCGTCAATAGGCGAAGCCAAAACAATTATCGGTATTATATTTCCTTTTGACAGCTCATTTAAATTAACAGCAAGCATTTTTAATTGCGTTTCTAATGCTGAAAGTTTTGCTTTCGAGGAATTGTAATCTCTTTCGGCTTGTTGAAATATTTTTAATGTCCCCGCATTTTGTTCGGCAAGTTCTTTTTGTCTTTGGTATTCTTTTTCGAGATAAGAAAAATTATTTTTTTCCGTCAGATAACTTTGCTGAAGATTAATAAAATCAGGATGCTCAAGCAATGCCAATGTTTGACCTTGCTTTACATATACGCCTTCCGCGACCGAAATGGATTTTATTACTGCTCCTAAAAAAGTAGAAACACTTGCTTTATTTTGAGGAAGAACTGCAAGGTAACCACTTGCCTTTACTACACTATGAAGATTTTTTTGTTCTACGTTTCCCAATTCAAGCCCTATGGTTTTGAACTGCTCATCTGTAATGGAAACATGTGTTTCGTTGTTAATCGTCTTATCCTCTTTTGTTGAGTCTTGTTTATTGTTTTTACAAGCTGTGAGTATTGCAGCACAGAAAAGTGCATATATTATTTGCTGTTGCATTTGTATATGTTTTTAAGATTTTGGTTGTCCGTTGCTTGTTTATTGACAGGTGGAGAAGCCCTCTGTTTATTTTCCTGTTAAATAATTAATATCTATTACTGTCTGATTAAGTTGATTGAGCGCTTGTAAGTATTGCGTTTTAATTCCAAGTGCTTGCGATAAATTTTGAACATATTCCACATAGCCTATTTCGCCCTTTTGGTAACTTAATACGGCTACTTTTAAAATATCGCCGGCCTGCTGCAGTCCGGCATTTTCGTAATAGTTTACCAAAGCCAAATAGGTTTGATACTCCTGCAGTGTCTGATTAAAAAGTGTTCTTAAATTATTCTGAAAATTTTGGTAATCGCTCTCCGCAATTTTGGTTTGAATTTTAGCAGACTGTACTCTTCCCTGTTGCCCCCAAAAGAAAATAGGAATTCCAAATCCTAATTGCACGCCGCTAAATCCTTTAACCAAGTCGATAGATTGCGTCCAATATCCAATTGAAAAATTTGAAAAGAATTTATTTTTTTCAACCGCATACTCAGCATTCGCAAGAACTATTTTTTGATTGTAATACCCAAGTAGAGGATTTTGTTTAATGACCAAGGTATCTGTAACAATAGTTAATGTTAATTTTTCATACTTCTCATACGTAACCGAAAAAAGGGAGTCAACATTTAAAAGTTTTCGCAGCTCTTGTCGGTAAATTATGTTATCGGTCTCCGCTTGTTTTTTTTGCAATTGAATTTCCGTGTATTTATTTTTTGCCGAAATCATTTCCAGATAAGAACTTTCTCCGGTTTTATATTTTACCTCTGCCCTTTCCGAAAAATTTTTATACACACTGTCCTGATAGGCTAAAAGTTTCAAGTATTCATTGGCATAGATAAGCCGAAAGAAGGTCGATTTAACATTCCGAATTAATTCGCTTTGAGTAACAAGCAAATTTTTATTGCTCAATAAAGTATTTTCGTTCTGTGCTTTACTTTGTTTTACATACACCGAAGGGAAATAAATATCCTGACTTATACCATAATAATTGTCTTTTACCGGTGTGTTGATTTGGCCTCTGATAACAGAAAAATTTGTTTTCGGAAGCTCATAGGCTGTTTTCTTTAACGCTTTCTGCTGTTCAACTTCAAGTGTGGCACTTTTAACCTGTGGATTATTTTGAAGCGC
>JADLGT010000228.1 GCA_020849195.1 Bacteroidia bacterium | reverse complement strand
GAAAACTTAAAAGAGATTAGCCTCAATGCGTTTTACAAAGCAGTTAATCAGGTGAAACCTTCGCTCATACGCACCAATGCCGACGAATTAACCTACCATTCGCATATTATGATTCGCTTTGAAATTGAAAAAGCGCTTATTGAAGGTTCGATAAAAGTGAATGAGCTGCCGGACTATTGGAATGCCAAATACAAAGAATATCTTGGAGTTGAGGTGCCCGATGATGCACATGGCGTACTTCAAGATGTACATTGGAGTCATGGCGGAATAGGATATTTTCCTACCTATTCGCTCGGGAGTTTTTATGCTGCGCAATTTTATAACCAGGCACTACGGGACATACCTGAACTTGAACGGGAACTTGAAAACGGAAATATGGGTATTTTATTAAACTGGTTGAGGGAAAAAATACACCGTCACGGCAAGTACTACACTGCCGATGAATTGTGTGTGCAAGTAACAGGAGAAAAGTTAAACTTCAACTACTTTATGAACTATGCCCGTAAAAAATATTCTTCGATTTATGATCTAAAAATTTCGAATGAAAAATAGAAAATTAATAGTTTATGTAATCATAGTTAACTATTTGATTATAAATAAATTATTATATTTTAAAAATATTTATTAATGTTTAATTGCAATAAAGTTATTAACACAAACATTTTGAGACTAAAATAACTCACTGAAAAATCGATACTTATGTGCCTGTTGAAAAAATAGATTTATGTTCATAAAAAATCTTCCTATTGGATATAAATCATATCTTCCAAAAACCGAATTAGTAAATTTGTAGCGCAAAATTATGGCATAAAAGTTTAACCAAAAAAAACATTATGAACGAATTTGGATTAAAAGCAAATAATGCAACAATTGCTAATTTAGGATTAGGAAATGTTTCGGGTGCTTACTGGAATCTTAATGTATCGGAACTTGTTGAAGAGACACTTTTAAACGGTGAAGGAACTTTAACAGACACAGGGGCTTTAGCGGTTGACACCGGAGAATTTACCGGACGTTCGCCCAAAGACAAATTTATAGTGGACGACAAACTTTCAAAAGATACGGTGTGGTGGGGTGATGTTAATTTTAAATTTGATTCCGATAAATTCGACCGTCTTTATAACCGTGTAACAGCTTACCTGAGCGGAAAAGAAATTTATGTACGCGATTGTTTTGCTTGCGCTGATCCTGCCTATCGCCTCAACATACGAGTAGTTACCGAGTCGGCATGGGCCAATCTTTTCGCCTACAATATGTTCCTCCGCCCTACACGCGAGGAGCTGCTTGCCTTTAACCCCGAATGGACTATTATTCAGGCACCCGGCTTTAAGGCAGTGCCGGAAATTGATGGCACACGCCAACATAATTTTACGATACTTAATCTTACCCGTAAAATAATTTTAATAGGAGGCAGCGCCTACACCGGTGAAATAAAAAAAGGAATTTTCACCCTCTTGAATTTTACTTTACCTCAGCTAAAAGGAGTCCTTTCAATGCATTGTTCGGCCAACGTAGGAAAGAAAGGCGATACGGCAGTTTTCTTTGGTTTGTCGGGTACAGGAAAAACAACCTTATCGGCCGACCCGAACAGAGGTCTTATCGGCGACGACGAACACGGTTGGTCCGACACCGGTGTGTTTAATTTTGAAGGAGGATGTTATGCAAAATGTGTTGACCTTTCGCGTGAAAAAGAGCCTGCTATATTCGATGCCATAAAGTTTGGCGCCTTATTGGAAAATACTGAGTTTATTGGCGACACCAATATTATTGATTATACCAACATTACTAAAACAGAAAATACCCGTGCGGCTTACCCTATTCATCATATTGCCAATGCACTTGAAACTTCGCAGGGTGGAGTTCCGAAAAATATTTTTTTCCTTACCTGCGATGCTTATGGAGTGCTGCCTCCAATTTCTAAACTTACTCCGGCGCAAGCCATGTACCATTTTATTTCGGGCTATACAGCCAAAGTAGCCGGAACAGAAATGGGTATAACCGAACCGACACTTACATTTTCGGCCTGTTTCGGAAAAGCATTTTTACCGCTTCATCCAACTAAATATGCCGAGTTGCTTGGTAAAAAATTAAAGCAACACAATGCTAATGTGTGGCTAATAAATACAGGGTGGACAGGCGGTTCATACGGAATGGGCAATAGAATGAAACTTACTTTTACCCGCGCAATGATTACTGCCGCCATTAATGGCCTGCTTGATAAAGTAAAATATGAAACACTTCCTGTTTTCGGATTAAGTATGCCCACCACTTGTCCCGAAGTACCCGAAGACTTGTTAAACCCTCGTAAAACATGGAAGGATAAAGATGCTTACGATGCTAAATCGTTAGCCTTAGCCAAAGCCTTTGTTAAAAACTTCGAGCAATATGCAAATTCGGCCAGCAAAGAAATTCTTTCGGCAGCACCAAAAGCCGATGCGGTAAATGCTTAAACTTATAGTTTCTGCAACTCATCGAGATTAACCCAAATGCCAGGCTAAACACCAATTCACATTGCGTCGCTGCGTTGCAATCTGATACAAAAAAGGGGTTAGCTGTTATAGAAAAAGTAGTTTTATTGCGATGACTCTTATAGTTTTTTAAATTGTGCCTGAAAGAAGCGCAGATATTTTGGTTCATAGATCATTTTCAATCCCTTAATTGATTTTCTTCTGTCGTAAACGGATGCGGCCGATTCGGCAATTACATCCATGTGAGCTTGCGTATATACTCTTCTGGGAATGGTAAACCTTACAAGCTCTAGTTTAGGATAGTGGTTTTCTCCGTTTGCTTTTCTTCCTGCCGATACAATTCCTCGCTCCATTGTCCTGACTCCCGAATCGATATAAAGCTCGGCGGCTAATGATTGTGCAGGGAATTTGTCTTGAGACAAATGAGGTAAAAATGCTTTTGCATCAACAAAAATACCATGCCCGCCTATTGGCTTAACGATTGGAATATTAAACTCCATCATTTTGTGTCCAAGATATTCTACCTGCCCAACTCTTGCACGCTGATGATTATCGTCCAGACTTTCAACTATTCCCGCAGCAATTGCTTCCATATCTCTGCCTGCTAATCCACCGTACGTGTGCAGCCCTTCATATACTACAACCAGATTTCTCGCTTCTTCAAAAATATCCCAATCATTAATCGCTAAAAACCCACCAATATTAACCAATGCATCTTTTTTAGCGCTCATCGTTGCTCCATCAGTAAGCGAGCAAATTTCTTTTACAATTTCTTTGATGCTTTTTTTATTGTAATGCGGTTCACGTTGCTGAATAAAAAAAGCATTTTCGGCAACCCTTGTCATATCGTGAATAATGCGGATGCCATGTTTTTTTGTATATGCCCGTAGTTGTTTTAAGTTCGCCATGCTAACCGGCTGCCCGCCTGCCAGATTTACGTTGGTTGCCAGACTTATATACGGAATTTTTTTTGATCCGTATTTTTTTACGAGCCTATCTAGTTTTTCAATATCAACATTTCCTTTAAAGGGATGCTCGTTTAGCGGATCATGTGCTTCATCAATTATTATGTCGGCAAAAATTCCGCCGGCTAATTCCTGGTGAAGCCGTGTAGTTGTGAAGTACATATTACCCGGAACAATGTCCCCTTTCTTTATTAATATTCTGGATAAAATATTTTCGGCAGCTCTTCCTTGATGCGTAGGCACAATGTATTTATATCCATAATATTTTTTAATTGTTTCTTCGAGTATATAATAGCTTTTGCTGCCTGCGTAGGCTTCGTCGCCTGTCATAAACACGCCCCATTGTCTATCGCTCATCGAGTTTGTTCCGCTATCTGTCAACAGGTCGATATATACATCTTCTGATTTTAAAAGAAAGGTGTTATAGCCGGCATCTTTAATGGCCTTTACACGTTGCTGCTTGGTGGTCATTTTTAAAAGTTCAACCATCTTCATTTTATAGGGCTCTGCCCAGGAACTTTTTTTTAAAGTTTTCATCTGTATTATTATTTAAAGTATTTTTTCTAAACGTGCAGTAAAGTGTCTTAAAAACGGGGCCTCATAAATTATCTTATACCCCCTTGTTTGATTTTTCATTTCCAATATGTCATCGAAAACTTCGAGCACATAATCGATGTGGCTTTGGGTGTAAACCCTGCGTGGAATTGCTAATCGCACTAACTCGTTTGTCGCCTTAATTAGTTGTCCATTGTCGTTGTATTTTCCAAACATCAGGCTGCCAATTTCACAGCAGCGAATTCCTCCTTTAATAAACAAATCGCAAACCAATGCTTGACCGGGATATTCTTCAACCGGAATTTTATTGTATAGCTTTTTTGCATCAATATACACGGCGTGTCCGCCAATTGGCCAAACAACGGGAACTCCCTTTTCTCTTAGTTTTTCTCCAAGGTAGGCGGTACTTTTTATTCTATAATGAAGGTAATCTTCATCAAACACTTCTTTAAGTCCAATACTCAAAGCCTCCATATCTCTTCCGGAAAGCCCGCCGTAAGTTGTAAACCCTTCGGAAATAATAAGCAAGTTTTTACATTTTTCAACTAATGATTTGTCTTTCATAGTTAGTAATCCACCCATATTAACTACTCCATCTTTTTTGGCACTCATCACAAAAGCATCACCCAATCTCAACATTTGTTTGGCTATCTCTTCGCACGATTTATTTTCATAGCCTTGTTCGCGATGTTTAATAAAATAAGCATTCTCGGCTATTCTACAGCCATCAATTACCAGTGGTATTTTATAGGTATCGCAAATTGATCTCAGCGCAACAACATTCGCCATGCTGACAGGCTGCCCGCCGGATGAGTTATTTGTTACGGTGATAATTACTGCGGCAATATTTTCTTTCCCATTGTCAAGAATAAGTTTTTCTAAATTTTTCAAATTAATATTTCCTTTAAAAGGCAAATCGGCCTGAGGATCGATTGCTTCATCATAAACTGTATCAATAGCTGAGGCTCCCGTAAATTCAATATTAGCCCTGGTGGTATCGAAGTGTGTATTGCTGATAAATACTTTTCCTTTTCCTCCTAAAACACCGTATAAAATTCTTTCCGCAGCTCGCCCTTGGTGAGTTGGAAGAATATAGTCCATTCCTGTCAATTCTTTTGCAACGTTT
>JADLGT010000227.1 GCA_020849195.1 Bacteroidia bacterium | reverse complement strand
TTGATAGTCAGGACAACGTGGCTATATCTGGAAGTGCATATACAGCAGGTGGTTTCCCGGTAGCTGTTCTTCCAGGCGGGTATGCTCAGCCTCCTTCAGCTTCCGGTGGAGATATTTTTGTGGTGAAGTTTAATCCGATGGGCGCACGGCTTTGGGCTACCATTTACGGGTTTGCAATTGGCAGGGAAGACAGCCATGGTATTGCTACAGATGCGAACAATAACATATATCTTCTTATGGAAATTGAAGATAAGCCGGGCTCTGATGTTAATGATGCCTGCAGCTATCAACCTTTGTATCTCGGGTACGAAAGCCCCTTGATCGTTAAATTCAATACCAATGGTAGAAAGTTATGCGCAACTTATATAGGTGGAAATGGGCACAATGACGAGGATAATTCTTACGACGCATTGACAGTTTATGGAAACTCACTTTATATTGCCGGCTCTTCGGGAGGTGGGTTTCCGGCTACCCCGGGAGCTTTTCAAACAGCATTTTCCGGATCGTTCAACGATTTCGACGCAACCGTACTTTCCTTGTGCATAAATATTTGCGAGGCAAAAAAACTGGCATTGGCTTATACTGCTAATACAACAACAGCTTGCGCCAATGCACCCGTAAAATTTACCCCGTCGGTAAATAATGCCTGCGACACAACAGGGTATCGATTCCACTGGGTATTTGCCGGCGGCACCCCCGCTGTTTCCGATTCGGTTTCACCAACGGTAAAATTTTCGGGGGCGGGAAATTACGATGTAAAATTAGTTGTAACCACGCTTTGTAAAAAAGACAGCATTACAAAAACAAATTATATAACCGTAAATAGCTGTGGTGGATGCACCCTCAATGCCCAATACACCAAAGGCACTGCTAACTGCCCCACCTGTGGCTGCAAAGAGTGGATTATGGTAACAGCCACCGGTGGAACAAGCCCGTACAATTACCAATGGCCCGATGGCTACGACAAACGCTACAAAAATGCGTTGTGTCCGGGAATATATAACGTAATTGTTACTGACAACAATGGTTGTAAAACAACGGTAAAAGTTAATGCGCCATAAAAAAAATACTATGTTTACCTATTAGCGATTAATAAAAAAACAAACATGAAAAAACAAAGCTACCTTTTTTTCACTGCCACAGTAATTTCAGCAAGTGTTACTACTCTTGCACAAAACGCCATTGGTTTTGGAAGTCAAACAACCAAGAACTCGCTTAAAGGATCCGGCATGATGTTCACCCCCAACAAAGGACAAATAGCCGATATGAAGGGAAATTTGCATCCCGAAATTTTATACAAAGGCGATGGAGGAGGTGCCGATGTGTATTTACGCAAAACAGGCATAAGCTATGTTACCAGCAACATGGGTGAAGTAATGCACGAGATAAATACAGAAGTTGAACTAAAAAAAATCGACCCAAATTTCTCTCAACAACAAACCGAAGAGCTAAAACATCAACTCGAAGAAAAAGCATTAATAAAAATACAACGTACCGATGTTGACTTTGAAGGCAGCAATCCCAATCCGCAAACACTTAACCAGGAAGAAGTAGAAGGCTACACTAATTATTACTATGCCCATTGCCCCAATGGAATTACCAATGTAAAATCGTACAACCGGGTGGTGCAAAAAAATATTTATAATGGTATTGATGTAATTTATTATGGTGGTAAACAAAACGGATTGAAATACGATATAGTCGTAAACCCCGGTGCCGACCCTAAGCAAATAAAACTAAACTACACAGGAGCGCAAGTTAAGTTAGAAGGTTCGAAGTTGATAGTTCAAAGCGAATTGGGTGAAACAGTAGAAACCCTGCCCAAAGTTTACCAAAACATAAATGGGGAAATTGTGGATGTAAAGTGTGAATATAAATTGGAAATGGTTCGAGGTTCGAAGTTGAACGTTCGAAGTGAAGAAAGCCAACAATCAACAATATCCCCTAATCACTACATCGTAACCTTTGAACTAACAACTTATAACCACGAACTACCTTTAATCATCGACCCATGGGTTACCTATTATGGGGGAGCTTATGTTGAAGAGATCTATGGAATTACGGCTGACCCTTCAGGTAATCCTGTATTTACAGGCTGGACCATGTCGGCCAACTTTCCTGTTTCCGTCGGTGCTTTCCAGGTAGCATATAGTGGCAATGCAACAGAGGACGCCTTTGTGGCGAAAATGAATCCTGCTGGCGCACTTCTATACTCGACTTATATTGGAGGTACGCAATCGGATTTTGGATGGGATGTAGCCTGCGACGTAGCGGGTAATATATGTGTGACCGGAACAACCGCGTCTGCTAATTTTCCAATAGGCTCCTCAGGGGCAAACATTATTCATCAGAACGTTAATGGCGGAACAAGTGCGTTTATCATTAAGTTTAACCCGGTCGGAGCAAGGCTTTGGAGCACTTATTACGGAGGCTCGGGAGTAAATGCGAATTATACACAAGGCAGATCAGTTACTACCGACGGAAACAATATTATAATATTTGGTTCAACTAATTCAACATCCAGTATAGCTACGCCCGGTACAATTCAACCTATAAATATACCATATGCAGGACTAGCAAATGCCTTATATGTAGCCAAGTTTGCGTCTAACGGTGTCCGGCTTTGGGGCACTTATCTTCTTGCCGCTACCTATGCAGGTGGTATTGACTGTGATGCAGCCGGAAATATTTTCGCGGCCGGAAGTGCATGGGGCAGATTTGCCACTACAGCAGGTGCTCATCAGCCTGCTTGGGGCGGAGGTTCGGGTCCGGATGCTTTTCTCTGTAAATTAAATTCTTCAGGAACAACTATGTTGTGGAGTACCTATTACGGAGGACGTTCCACCGATGAGGGGGGTGCCGTAGAAATTGATAATTCGGGCAATGCAGTACTGGCCGGATGGACCTCATCGGCAAATGCTATTGCGAGTGCGGGAGCCTGGCAGCCCGGTTTTGCCGGGTCTGATATTTTTATCGCGAAATTTAATACCAATGGGGTAAGACAGTGGGGAACTTATCTCGGATCTGCAACCCAGGATTTTTTCGGCGGACTGGCAGTGGACAATTCAAATAATATTTACGTTTCAGGCGAGTGGGAGGATGCCAGCAATCCGAAAAATTATCCAGTAAGCGCCTGCGCTTACCAGCCAAATCGCGGAGGAGTCGAAGACGATTATATAGCAAAATATGATCCCAATGGCAAGCAACTTTGTTTTACATATATCGGCGGTAGCGGCGAGGATGAAGCTGCCGGGGAGATAGGACTTTCGGAAGGCGGGGGCCCTATGACCATTTTTCAAAATTTTCTATACTTTACTTGCCTTACAAATGGGGGCTATCCTGTAACTCCCGGCGCTTTTCAGACTGCTTATGGAGGAGATTCGGGTGCGAGTAGTAATCGGGAAGCCGCCATTTCTCAGTTGTGCATAAATATTTGCGAGGCAAAAATACTGGCATTGGCTTATACTGCTAATACAACAACAGCTTGCACCAATGCACCCGTAAAATTTACACCATCGGTAAACACTGCCTGTGACACAACAGGTTATAGATTCCATTGGGTATTTTCTGGTGGCACCCCCGCTGTTTCCGATTCGGTTTCGCCAACGGTAAAATTTTCGGGAGCAGGAAATTATGATGTTAAGTTGGTTG
>JADLGT010000226.1 GCA_020849195.1 Bacteroidia bacterium | reverse complement strand
GTAGATCATCCCAAGTACTACGACAAAGCATTGGCATCAAATGCAACCACAATTCTTATCAATAAAAAAGTTAACTGCCCTCCGGGTAAAGCGCTGCTTATATCTGACGACCCTTTTAGAGACTTTAATAAATTGGTAGCTCACTTTAGCCCTGCAACTTATTCGCTAAAGCAAATCAGTGATACGGCATCAATAGGAAAAAACACTATTATAATGCCCGGTGTTTATCTCGGCAACAATGTTCGGGTTGGAAACGATTGTGTTATTCATCCTAACGTAGTTATATACAACAATTGCATAATCGGGAATAATGTAATTATTCATAGTGGCAGCGTTATCGGATCCGATGCGTTTTATTATAAAAAGCGCCCCGACAAATACGAACGTTTGCTTACCTGTGGCAGAGTTGTAATTCACGACGATGTTGAAATAGGAGCATTATGTACCATAGACAGAGGTGTATCGGGTGATACAGTAATTGGAAAAGGAACCAAAATGGATAGGCACGTTCAAATAGGCCACGATACTGTAATTGGACAAATGTGTCTTTTTGCTTCGCAGGTAGGTATTTCGGGGGTTGTAACAGTTGAAGATAATGTAACCCTTTGGGGACAAGTAGGTGTACCAAGCAACCTCCGGATAGGGAAGGGGGCTGTGGTATTAGGTCAAGCGGGATTAGTAAAAGATTTAGAGCCCGGCAAAACATATTTTGGAAGTCCGGCAATAGAAGCCAGAGAAAAAATGAGGGAGATAGCACTCATAAAAAAAATTCCTGAACTAATTGAGCATCTTGATTTATATAACAAAAAAAGTAAATCGTATGAGTAAAAAAATTTCCGGACGCTCATTGTCGGTAAAATATAAAGACTTAAAGCTGAATCTGCTGCTTGAGGTTACAAAGGCTATTAACAATAATCTTTCCAAGGAAGGCTTGCTGAAAATATTTGAAGATTTTTTAAGGAACGAACTTAACATAGGAAAGTTAGTTCTCTTTTCGAATGACCCGGGAAATTGGGCATGTATTTTAAAATATGGCGTTGGCAATGAGTATAATCAAATTGATGTTGAAAAATACTTGTTGAATATTAATGAAATAACAACTATTCATTTTTCTTCTGAAGTACTGCGTAATTCATTCGAAATTGTTGTACCGGTATTTCATAAAACGAACCCACTTGCTTATATTTTACTCGGCGACTTGGAAGAAGAAAAAGTAGCCGTAAGTCCTGCTATTAAACATTTGCCTTTCATTCAAACTTTAGCCAACATAATTTTTGTTGCTATTGAAAATAAAAAATTGGCTAAAGAAAATATCCGGCAGGTGGCAGTGCAAAAAGAGTTAGAGCTTGCGTCGGAAATGCAATCAATGCTTTTTCCAAGTTCGCTTCCTAACGACGACAAAATGGAAATGTCGGCAACGTATTTGCCTCATCAACAAGTTGGAGGCGACTATTACGATTTTATTCCATTGAACGACAGTGAAGTTGCCTTTTGTATGGGAGATGTATCGGGAAAAGGAATAGCAGCCGCTTTACTCATGTCGAATTTTCAGGCTAATTTGCGAGTACTCCTCACATTGCACAAATCGCTTACCGAACTAATTCGTGCACTCAATAAAAAAGTAATGCTGAATGCCAAAGGCGAAAAGTTTATTACTTTTTTCATTGCTAAATACAATGTGAAAACACAAACGCTTAACTACATAAATGCAGGACACAACCCTCCTTTACTTATAAGCGGAACTAATACTATGCAACTGCGAATGGGTTGTACAGGATTAGGAATGTTGGATGAAATAGTGTCTATTAAAGAAGGAATTGTAAAAATTAATCCCAACGACTTTGTTGTATGTTATACCGATGGCGTTGTTGAACTGGAAAATGAACAGGGCGAAGAATTTAGCATACAAGCATTAAATAATTTGCTTCTTAATTTCTCGTCTATTCGCATGAGCGATTTAAATAAACGCATCGTGCACGAATTAATTGCGCACAAAGGCAAAAGGCCTTATGTAGATGACATTGCATTGTTTGGGTGTAGGTTTAAATAAAATTTCTCATCAGTTAATTTAATATGCCGCTTACTAATAACGATATTTTAAAAAAATTACGTGTAGCATTACAACTACGCGACGACGACATTGTTGAAATACTTAAACTCGTCGATTTCAGAATAACCAAAGCCGAACTCGGAGCATTTTTCCGAAAGGAAGATCATCCAAACTACCGCGAGTGTGGCGATCAAATACTTCGTAACTTTTTAAATGGCCTCGTAATATATAAGAGAGGGAAAAAAGAAGAAGATAAAGCATAGCGTTTGTTTTATCGGTTTACTTAAGATACTGTAAAAAAAAATGAAGCTATTTATAATTGTTTTGATATTTTTATTTTGCGCTCCTATTTCTATTCAAGCACAATGGGTTTGGCAACAAACTTCTGGTCCCGAAGGCGGTGATGTAACTTGCATTCTCACTGTTAATAATGATTGGTTTGTCGGGAGTCATCAGGGAAATATTTTTTATTCCGATAATAATGGTGTTAGTTGGAAGTCCTTGAATTTGGGACTGAATGTTATTGCGGATGTTCATGTACTATGCAAAAAGGACAGCAATCTATTATTTGCCGGGACTTATGGAAATGGTATTTTCCGTTCAACTGATAATGGAAAAAAGTGGATGCCTGTAAATATTGGTTTAACTAATGATTCAGTTTTATGTCTTGCTGTAAGCGGAAGTCGGCTGTTAGCGGGGACTTATGGAGGTGGAATATTCGTATCTCAAAATGATGGAAACTCTTGGACTCGTTCTAATAATGGCTTATCGAACAACTCTATAAATACATTTTTGAAATCAAAAAATGTATTATTTGCAGCTACCGATGGAGGAATATTTCGCTCAAATGACAATGGCTTAAATTGGTTACTAACAGGTTTTGAAAATATACAAGTAACAACTTTAGCAATTAAAGACTCATTACTATTTGCCGGAAATTTTTTAGGTATTTATTGTTCAGATAATAATGGACAGTCATGGAAAGAGATAAAGCAAACAGACAAATTAGTTAATGCTATTGCTGCGGTTGGTGATAATTTATTAATAGGCACTTTGAGAGGAGGCATATTTTGTTCAAAAGATAACGGAACAACATGGGTCGAAACAAATAAAGGTTTAGCCAGCCATATAATATATGCTATTCTTAATCAAGGAAATCAAATATTAGTTGCGACAAGTAATGGTTTATACCGTTTTGCAGATGGGAATGAATGGCAACTGATTAATGGTATAGCAAATGCTTATATAAGCTCTTTAATTTACTTTAAAAATAAATTATATGCAGGAGCTCAAAACAAAGGTCTTTTTTATAGTTCAGATGCAGGAACTAATTGGTCTGCCCCGCTTGATAGCAGTTTTCAAAAATATATCACCTGTCTTATTCCCAATAAAAACCATTTATTGATTGGAACACTTAAAGGATTATTTCAAATCTCTAATAACAGTATAAGTTGGTATCCGGTTCAATCACATTTTAAAAATATTCGCATTAACACTGCAACATCCGATGATAAATATATATACTTTGGAACAAATCATGGGGTAATACTTTATGATAAGACTACATCAAAGGATAGTTTATTAAACAGGGGTTTAGATGATAAAATGATTCTGACATTAACAGCAGACAGTCAGTATATCTATGCCGTTACTGGGGAGGGGGAAATTTTTATTTCGGCAGATAAGGGTAAGCGATGGAAAAAAACACCTAAAGAAAATCTTAATTCTACAACAATATCGGTTCTTTTATCAACCGGAAAAATTTTATTTTCAGGAACCGATCATGGTGTATTTGTTTCTTATAATAAAGGCAATTCTTGGAAAAAATCCGGACTAGAAGATAAATATGTTTATACTATGTATCAGTACAAGAATTATGTAATTGCAGGAACAGTCGGTTCTGGAATCTTCGTGTCTTCAGATAATGGCGAAACATGGTCTTCTCAAAATACAGGCCTAACTAACTTAACTATAACAAGCCTCGCTTCTGATAATTCTGTTTTATTTGTTGGTACAGAAGGGCATGGAGTCTTCTCCACAGTGTTGAATAAATAAATTCACAATATATTTTGATTTTAATTATTTCAGATAGGTCAGATGTATTTTTGATTTGTAGATGCAGACCTCAACAGATTGTCGCTGCCAATTTTCAAGTAATCCGGCCGATGACCTTATTTTTTCCTGTTAAATTACTGCCTACATGTTTATTACTTCTTCAACAATTCAAAAAGCATGGTATTAATGTACAAAGTTTCCTTCCAAACTTGTTTTGAATGTATCGGTGTTCACAGAGAACTATCCTCAAACGATTAAGAAGAGCTATTTTATTAGAATAGATACAATAACCCATTTAAATTATTTAAATTTATTGTACAAATGTTTCTTAAATCTATATCCTTAGTTAATTTTAAAAACTACGCATCGGTCGATCTCGAATTCTGCCAGGGTATTAATTGCTTTACCGGCAGCAATGGCGAGGGCAAAACCAATTTGTTGGATGCAATACATTACCTCTCATTTTGTAAAAGTTTTTTTAATCCTGTCGATAGTCAAAACATACTTCACGAAGCACCTTTTTTTGTGATACAAGGAATAGTTGAACTGGAAGGAAACAATGAAGAACTATATTGCGGACAAAAGCGTAATCATAAAAAACAATTTAAGCGAAATAAAAAGGAATACGATCGCTTAGCTGCCCATATTGGTTTGCTTCCTTTGGTAATGATATCGCCCGCAGATACAGACATTATAAACGAAGGCAGCGAGAGCAGACGAAAATTTATGGATAGCGTTGTGTCGCAGTTCGACCACGCATATCTCGACGACCTTATTTCCTACAACAAAATTGTGGCTCAGCGTAATGCGTTGTTGAAACAACTTGCCGCTGTAGGAAGGTTTGAAAACGATTCCCTTGAAGTATGGGACGAACAGCTTATCGTGTTTGGTAAACGAATTAACAAAAAACGAACTAGCCTGATTGAGAGTTTACTCCCTTCTTTTCAAAAATACTACGAACTGATTTCGGGCGGAAATGAAAAAGTTCATGTAAGCTACCGATCGGACATGAACAATGAAAATTTTAAGGAAATTTTAAAAACAGCATTTAATAAAGACTGTGCTTTGCAGTACTCAACAGTTGGTGCCCATAAAGATGATTTAGAGTTAACACTCGATGGCTATCCAATAAAAAAGTACGGTTCGCAGGGACAGCAAAAATCATATTTAATAGCGTTGAAGCTTGCGC
>JADLGT010000225.1 GCA_020849195.1 Bacteroidia bacterium | reverse complement strand
GCGGTGGTAACGGTAAACCCTGCAGTAACAGTAACGGCAACATCAACCAATATTACGTGCAACGGCACTGCTACAGGCTCAGTAACTGCAACTCCAGGAGGGGGAACACCTGTGTTTAATTATGTTTGGAGCAATGGCATTACCACTTCAACTGTATCAAATCTCGCCGCCGGAAATTATACGGTAACTGTTATTGACAGCAAAGGCTGCACAGCTACTTCAACAACAACAATTACTGCACCAACTGCATTAATAGGGCAATACACCAAAGGCACCGCCAACTGCAGCAAGTGCGGCTGTAAGGAGTGGGTGATGGTAAATGCAATAGGTGGTACAGCGCCGTATACCTATATTTGGCCGGATGGGTATGACAAGCGATATAAGAATCAGCTTTGCCCGGGTGCATATATAATAAATGTGAAAGATAAAAACGGATGCAGTGTGAATTTAAATGTAAGCACACCATAACACCGGTGACCGCATGAGGCGGGATTAACCTGTTACTGCACCATGATAGATTGTACAAACCTATCGAATAAGCATTATGTTACCCATTCGATGAAAACTGTGTCCGAAAAAATCCTCCACATCAAATATGCAAACATAGCTGTTCATTTCGGCTTTGCCGTGTTTGGTTCTGCCATCCCATCCAACACTTGCGTCGTTGCTGGTGAAAATAACATTCCCCCATCGGTCATATATTTTCATAGAATAATTTTTTATGCCATGTCCAACTCCTTTAAAAACGTCGTTATATCCATCGCTGTTGGGAGTAAAACTATTTGGGAAGTAAAAATATAAGTCGGGCAAAACAAACAAAGTATGTTGAATGGTATCGCTACAACCTATCGTGTTGGTTACAATTAGAGTTACAATATATGTTCCCGAATCGGGATAAATATGAACCGGATTGTATTCTTTTGAAAAAGTACTGTCGCCAAAAAACCACACGGCGCTGTCGGCCTCAACCGAAGTGTTTGTAAAATTTACCTGTAGGTCATGCGCTAATCCCCAGTCAAAGTCGGCTTTCGTTTCTGCTATTCTTACAGTAATGGTTCGAGTAAATATTTGGTTACACATATCTTTAACCGAAACTGTATAGGTGGATGTTGATGCAGGAGTAACCAAAATATTTTGTACCGTATCATTGGTAGGGAACCAATTATAAGTATATCCCGGTCTGCCCAGCGAAGCAGTAACTGCAAGTGCAGCCGAATTTCCGTGGCAAATTTCAACATTACCCGAACTATTCAGTTGCACAGGAATGTAATTTACAAATACATTTACGGTATCGGTTGCAACATAAGTTCCACAAGTGTCTTTTACACTAATAATGTATTGTGTTGTAGCATTTGGATTAACAGAAACATTGTTT
This sequence comes from Bacteroidia bacterium, assembly GCA_020849195.1. Taxonomy (GTDB): domain Bacteria; phylum Bacteroidota; class Bacteroidia; order JABDFU01; family JABDFU01; genus JABDFU01. The sequence continues at coordinate 1,932 of JADLGT010000225.1, read as the reverse complement.
CCGCTTGAACCATTACTCCAACTATATACATAATTACCAAGTGTATTAATTCCTCCATTAGCCGTTGCTGATAGCATTACCGGTTGATTCGGACAGTTTATGGTAGTGTCGTTATTTGCCACTACGGTAAGCGGTGTAACATTTGCAATATAAATGGTAATGTCATTTTGAACCACTTTATTGCATTGTTTGATGAATAAAGTAAGTGTAAAATATTCGAGCGCTTCGGCGCTGTTATCTTGCAAAGCATTAAAATCTAAACGAACAGAATCTACTCCAACCGGAAACACTATTGAAGGACCTGAAATAGAAGGTGAAGTAACAGTAAAGTCGAAACCGTTTAAAGCTGTACCTGATAAGGCATAACCTACACTGTCGGCTTTGCTAATAGCGTTCGCATTGCGTTTCAGGGTAACGTAGGTGTGGCCACAGCCTTCAAAAATAGTTGTATCATTTCCATTGAACGACAAGGCTTTGTTAACTGCAATATTGGAGCTGGAAAAACTGCCTGCTTCCAAAAACACACCCGAATCAAATAACCCATCGCTTACATCTGCAATAGCAAGTTTTATGTGGTAACTTGCCCCGCAAACAACGGGGGCAATAGCTGTTAGCGGAGTTGTGAAGCCGTCGTACTGAATAGTTTGACCTCCGATATTATCTACGTAATACTTAGAATAATTTGAACAGCCGGCATTGTTAATACTTTTGATTGATACCGGCAGGGATGTTGCGGGTATAAGCGCTATGTTTTTTGAAACATAATTTCCACCAAGCGGATTCGGGCCGCTGATAAAGAATCCGAAAATATCATTGAAGTTGGTTCCGCAAGCATACTCAGGGTATTCTTCCGACCCGAACACGTAATGAAAGTTAATCGAGTCGCCCGTAGGGATAAAGTCAAATTCAAGAACAGCCGCATTAAGCGATGTGTTGGAATAGATTGAACTTAGCAATGAATCGCCCGGCTCGCCATTGTCAATGCCCGTTGAACCACCGGCGGTAGTTGAAGGATTAGGACCTTGAGGACCATTTTTTCCGGTTGTAGTTCCGGTGGTCATAATAACCCCGCCGGGAAGATTGATGTTTGTGCTTCCACTGAATTTGGCTATTGCACAAATGGTATCGTGATGTGCTCCCGTAAATTTTATGTTGCTGGCTGTTACACCGCTTCCGAGCAATACATTTTGTACTAATTGCTGTGGTGTAAGTGTAGTGTCAATAATCAGTTGTGCAAACGATACGCTTGTAGTACAAACAAATACTGCAATGCGTATTAGAACAAATTGTAATTTATACTTCGTTGGCATAACTACCAAAAATACAATAATAAAAGGGCAAAATCAATTGCCCTTCAAACAAATACAGGGCAGGCGAATCACGATTTTTTAAAAAAATTCAAGATTTTGAATATCCAAACAGTATTCTATCTTTTTCTTCGGAGACACTTCCTGTTTCTTTTATAGTTCCTAATGACAGAAAGTTCGTTTTTCGAATGATGTTAAAATTTTCTGATAGATTTTCTTTACGAAGTTCTACAAAAATGTTTTCAACCAATTTATTGCTTCTTTTTCATCATCGAACATTTTTGTGGGCCTGGCGGGCTTATTAAATTTCAGATAAAAATTAGCTATTAACTGAAGAGCGGTTGTGTTTACCATAAAAGCATCAGCTTTTGAATAAGGACACGATTCTTTTGTTGCCCAGTAGTCGCGGTTTTCTTTTCCCGGCAGCGCAAAATCTTCGTGTTTGGCTAATAATGGAACCTTTTTGTAATTAACCATTTCTCCCATTTTTTTTACCATTTTTTTCACCAAATCAACACTCTCTTCTTTTTCGGATGATATTCGAACATACATAATCCCATCCGCCCTTAAATAAAGGTAATAGGGTACAATAACATCTTTAGCAATTATTTCAACGTCTTTAATC
>JADLGT010000224.1 GCA_020849195.1 Bacteroidia bacterium | reverse complement strand
GCATGTTGCAGCAGGTAGGGGCTTGTTTCGTAGATGAGAGAGTTGGTGTGTGGATGGCTCATATTTAAAATAAAAAGGCAGGCAAATAATTTACGAACGTTTAATCAGTATTACGCGGGCTTATTTTTCGTAAATCTCGTTGGTGGTACGTTTCTATGCTACAAAAGTTTTTTGAATTATAATTTTAACTTTTTCAACATCTTTGTCAGATAAGGTTTCAAATCGTTTTACTATTCTTACTCTATCTATTGTTCTTATTTGGTCAATAGCGATCCAACCGGTTGTTTGTTTATACCTTACTTCTATTCTTGTTGGGTATGGTTTTGAAGTACTTGTCATTGGTGCGATAACTATTGTCTGTAAGTGTTTGTTCATTTCATTTGGCGACAATATAACGCAGGGTCTTGTTTTTTTCATTTCACTTCCTATGGTCGGCTCAAGGTTAACCAACACGATATCGTATTGATTTATTTGATCCATTCATCAAAATTTTCGTCCTCAAAAACATCGCTCATTAAAAATTTGTCGTCTTTATTTTCATGCATTTTTTTAAATTTCTTTTCCCATCCTTTTCTTGGCGCAGCCTTTGGTTTTAAAATGATATAACCTTTCTCAAAGATTATTTCAATTTTATCCCTGATGCTATATTTTTCAAGAATTGTCTTGGAAAGCCTTATTCCCTTTGAGTTTCCAATATTTATTACCGATAGTTCCATAAATTTATAGTTTGTAATTACAAAGTAATTACAAAATTATTTGATTTCAAAATAAATCTATTTGTGATTTTTGATTTATTCGTTTTTATCCGACGCTACTCCGATTTTTTAAATGCACTTAATTTTCGACCGGCAAATACGAATACTTTTTGGCGTACTCCATCATTTGTTCTGTAAAATTCATTGGGTATTCAATTTTTACATCAACAATTCTGTCGCCATCCATTACCGGAACTAAACGAGGTTGTATAAAACCTTTGTATGGCGGTATGTTCAACTTGTTATAACGGTCGAGCACTTCTTTGTGAAGTTTTTGATCAATTTTTACTCCGTAGTTTTCGATAAGGTCGTGTCCGGCTTTGTAATCGCCTTCCGACTTAATGCGTTGTATTTCGCGCAACAGTTGACCAAACAAGGTGCGTAGCTTGTTGTAGTCGTTTATTACGAAAAATGTTTTGCCCTCTTTTTCTATTTTTTCAATCACTTTATCTTTCGCACCTTTTTCCATTACCCATTTACAAATCATCTGTCGGTTGCGCATGTGGGCTTCTTCCAGGTCATTGCCAAGTTTAATTCGCGAAAGTTGTATGATGAGGTTTCCGGTGATGTACTCGTCGTAAGCGGCTTTGCCGTAATCAAATGATGGCATTACACCAATGTCAATTAGTTTTTGGTCCATCAAATAATACAAGGCCACTAAATCGGCGCGGGCTTCTTCAAGTGCCGACGAATAATTTTTGAGTGTTTCGCCGGGCTGCCCAACTCCCGGATTCAACTGCCCCGATGCGTGTCCAATTACTTCGTGCATATCGGTATGTAGTTTATCAGAATATCCGGCATATTTTTCTACACGTTCTTTAATGGTATCATTAAAATAAAATTCATTCACAAGTCCTGTACCTGCCGAATGTTGATAGGCATCAACAATGTTTCCGAGGTTAACAGATTTTGAACCATGTGCCGCACGTATCCATTCGCTATTTGGCAAATTTATTCCTATGGGTGAAGAAGGGCCTGCATCGCCACATTCCACCACCACATTGATAACTTTGGCGGTTATGCCTTGTACATTTTTCTTTTTATGTTCGTTCATTATCGGCGAATTGTCTTCAAACCATTGAGCTTGTTTGCCAATTGCGTCAATACGTTTACTGGCTTCCATATCTTTAATGGAGGCAATTGCTTCGAACGATCCTTTATAGCCGAGCGGATCGTTGTACACTTCAATGTATCCATTTACGGCATCGGTAATTGAGTTTACATCTTTTACCCATGCAATATTGTAGGCATCAAAATCTTTTAAGTCTCCGGTAGTATAAAAAGTTATGAGTTTCTCCAATGCGTCTTTTTGTTCGGGAGTTTCTGCAATTGTTGCAGCCTTCTTCAGCCAAAAAATAATTCGTTCGATGGCTTTTGAATACATCCCGCCGATCATCCATTTTTTTTCTGTCAACACTCCGTTATCTTTTACAAGTTTTGAGTTAAGCCCTGCCATTACCGGAGTTTTAGATGTTTTATCTGCCATTTGCATATAAAAATCGCCGGCTTCTTTTTGTGTTACACCTTCATAAAAATTTATGGAAGATGAAGTAACAAGATCTTTATGTGGATCGAGCGATACGCGTTTAGCCGCTACATTCGGGTCGAGTATGATTGGGGTGATGCGGGTAATGAACTCGTCGAGTTGTTCATCACCGCGTAGCGGAAGCATTGTTTTGTCGGAATTTTTAATTAGTACAGATAAATAGGTTTTGTTTATTTCGGGCACAAATTTCTCTTTTCCGTAATGATGATGTAAGCCACTCGAAAACCAAAAACGTTTGGCATAAACCAAAAATTTTTGGTAGTCGTCGGTATTTTTATCGCCTTTATATGAGCCAATAATGGCTTCAATGGTTTTACGTACAGTTAAGTTGTATTTGTAGTTTTGATCGTAATAAATATCACGTCCGCTAAGGGCGGCCTCGTACAGGTAATAGATGAGTTCTTTTTGTTTTGAAGTAAGGTTATTAAATCCCGGCACCTGATAACGCAAAATACGCAGGTCGGCAAACTGCTCGCTCACATAAATAAAATTAGTGTCGGTTGTTTCAACAGCTTGCGCGCTGTCTTTCTTTTCGTTTGTTGGAGAGTTTTGCATTGTGTTGTTTCCGCATCCGGCTGCAATAGTTAACGCTAATGCAAGTCCTGCTATATTTACTATTTTCATAATTTATCTGATTAATGGAATACGCTGTTTATTATCAATAGGAAATTTTTTAACCGGAAATAATTTTCCAACCCACACATTGCCTTTCAAATTTACGCTTGCCGAGTTGCTCATCAGCGACGATAAAATATTCAGCACACCGCCATTAGCAATAATATTATCAAACTTTCCATGTATAACAAAGGTGTAAGCTGCTTCCTCATCGGCTTTTACTTTTATTTTCTTTTTCAAACGCGCAGTGCCCACCGAAACATCATTCATCTTTACGTCAACTTTGCTTTTGAAAATGGTAAAACCGATTTTGTTGGGGTTATTGATTGTTACATCTATCTCAGCATCAATTCCATTTTTGTCGAGTTTAGCAACACGCATACGGTTAACTTTGGTAATCTTCACATCTTTCCATTCGCCGCAGGAAGTGAAGAGTAGTGTTACTGCAAAAAAAATAATTTGGATGAATTTTATTGAAGCCCCTCTCATAAAAATTTTTAATTGACTACCTACAAATGGCAATTGCAAATTATTTTTGCCACCGGCTAATTAGCAAATTTTATTTCTTGCTCATCTCTGTATAATATTTATAAAACAACGGGATTGTTTCTATTCCTTTATAGTAATTAAACAAGCCGAAGTGTTCGTTAGGCGAGTGAATAGCATCAGTGTCTAAGCCAAAGCCCATCAACACCGATTTTAAGCCAAGTATTTTTTCAAACAGTGCCACAATAGGAATACTTCCTCCGCCTCGTGTAGGTATAGGTTTTTTACCGAATGTTTCTTCCATAGCTTTGCTTGCTGCTTTAAATGCAACCGAATCGGTAGGTGTAAGAACGGGTTCGCCGCCGTGATGTGTAGTTACTTTAATTTTAACCGAATTGGGAGCTATTGAATTAAAATAGTTGGTGAACAGTTCGGCAGTTTTTTCTGAGCTTTGGTTGGGAACCAAGCGCATACTTATTTTAGCCGATGCTTTTGAAGGCAATACTGTTTTAGCTCCTTCGCCGGTATAGCCTCCCCAAATTCCGTTTACATCAAGTGTAGGCCGTGTACCGGTACGCTCTATAGTTGAAAATCCGGCTTCACCATGAATATCGTTTATGTCGAGATCTTTTTTATAATTCTCAATGTTAAATGGGGTCTTAGCTAAATCGGCTCTGTCCTCTTTGCTCAACTGCAACACATCATCGTAAAATCCCGGAATGGTGATGTGATTGTTTTTATCTTTCATTGATGCAATCATTTCGCAAAGTATATTGATTGGATTTGCAACAGCGCCGCCATAAACTCCCGAGTGTAAATCGCGGTTGGGACCGGTTACTTCCACTTCCATGTAACACAAGCCGCGTAAGCCCACATCAATAGAAGGAACGTCGTTGGCAAGTATTGAAGTATCGGAAATGAGAATGACATCCCCTTTCAATCGTTCTTTATTTTCTTTTAAAAATTGCCCGAGGTTAGCCGATCCTACTTCCTCTTCGCCTTCAATCATAAACTTTACATTGCAAGACAAATCATTCGTTTTGAGCATTGACTCGAATGCTTTTACGTGCATATACATTTGCCCTTTGTCATCGCACGAGCCGCGTGCATAAATTTTTCCATCTTTCACAACGGGTTCAAATGCGGGCGAAGTCCAAAGGTTAAGCGGATCGGCAGGCTGTACATCGTAATGGCCATACACAAGAACGGTAGGCAGTTTTGGGTCAATAATTTTTTCGCCATATACTACAGGGTATCCTGCGGTTGGCACCAATTCAACTTTATCGGCACCTGCGGCAACGAGTTTCGACTTAAGGGCTTCGGCCATTTTTAAAACATCGGGCTTGTATTTACTGTCGGCACTTACCGAAGGGATACGAAGCAACTCGAGCAGCTCATCTAAAAATCTTTTGTCGTTAGTTTTAATGTAATCCTTAAGCGGACTTACAGCGGGCGATTTTACAGTACTCATTAGTATAAATTTTAGAACCCGAATTTAGGCATTAATACGGAAATGCGCATTGATAAATCAAAATAGTTTGTGTTATTGTTTGAACTCGGAAATTGTTTTGGAAGTATAACGAGCCGGCGTAAAGTGTTTAGCTTGCGTGCGAAATTCAGGGTTAATGCCGATAAACCACAGCTTCTATCAGGCATTTAAGGCAATTCTGCAAATCCTTTCACATAATTAAAAATTTCACAATTGATTTTTTTCACGGATAAGCTCTGCAAATGTTTTATTATCAATTTTACTTTCCAACCAACTTATGAAATCAAAATATTCAAAAGCTTCCCTTTCAAAAGGATCCTTCCTGAATACAAGCAATCTCTCTCTTAGTTTTTTAAATGCGTTCATCCGATCCGATTCATTGAAAATTTTTGGTATTTCATTTTTAATAAATTCAAGAATGACCGACTCTACTTTATACAATCTTTTTCTTTTATGTAAATATCGAAAGACGGATTTGACAGCGTATTCTATATAATCATTATTATTTAATTCATAACTTACAATTAATGAAAGTATTTTCGCAAAACAAAATACATCCATCCTTAGCTCAGAAAAATTCCCGTCAATAATTTTTCGCAAAAAATAATTGGCGCGGTTATAGTCTTGTATTCCAATACAAATAATAACGCTGTAGTAGTAAAGCAATAAAATTGTTTGTGCATTTATCAACTTGTTCTTCGAAAGAAAATTTTCTAACTGACCGACATGAGTCATTCCTTTCTCAAAATCGCCTGTCTTTCTGCAAAGATCCATTTCGTAGGAAAAAATTTTAGATGCCACAAAACTACCGACTCGCGGATTTGAAGCGGTTGCACCGGAAAGTTTTTGTAATTGTGCAGGAACCTCTTTGTACTTTTTTAAATTAAGCAGACAAATTATAGTATTGCTTACAGCTGCAGCGTACGACTTTGGATTTTCGGGAATTTGATGCGGATTTGATTCGATGAAGCCGATAGCCTGCAGCATTAGCCGGTATGCTTTGTTGAAATCCCTCAAATCAACATAGTAACGAAATAAAAATGAATAACGGGCAAGTGCCGCATTAAAGGGAAGACGCAGCTTTTTTTTTGAATTTACAATGCTTTGGTTGTATAGTTTCACTATGAACTGCGCATCTTTTTTATTTCTGAATCCTCCATCGCGATAGGTTCGTAAAAAAGCATATTCTGTTGCAACGGAATAATCGTTGTTCGCCCTGATCATATCAATGGAGTTATTCACACGGGTATTGATATCGGAAATGTTTCTTTCTGTAACCCCGGAATATTGAGTGGCACTGTTAAAAATAATTTCAAACTCAAATAATTCGATAAGAAAAGTGTGCTTTTCGAATTTGAGTGCAAGAGCTTTGGCTTTGTTGAGCTTCTTTTTGCATTGCTCATACAACCCTTTTTCAAAAAGTAAATTGATCGTGCTGTAATATTCTGCCAATTGAGAACTTACTTTTTGGTTCCTGTGAAAATCGTTCAGACTTTTCAATATCAGGTTATAGAGGTAGTGCTTTAGTTCGGGGAAACGACGGGGAGCAATGTTTAATGAACGTATCGTTTTTGTTTCATCGTTTTTTTTTCGTCTTTCCAACAGATCGAAAAGCTTCAGGTACAACAGACTTTTAGAATCGTTCCTGCGGACGTATATTTTAAACGCAGCCTTTTCGGCCTTGCTTAATGACTGAATTAAATCGAACAGGTCGGATGAAGCGGTTTTTGGCATGAAAAGGTGTGAATTAGAGTTGAAATAAATATACGATAATTACCAAATTTATAATGATAAAATATATTTACTAAGTATTTGAATATCAAATATATAATAAAATATTTGATAGTGTATATAAACATTTATTTCTTTTGATATTCAAATAATAAATAAATTTTGAATTGAATGTTGAATTAATACATATTAAATTTGACACATACACATTGCACCAAATAGAATGATCAGAAAAGCTGCGTTTTATTTCACTCTCCCTACGTTAATAATTGCATCGCATTGCTATCCAAAAGGTGTTGCCGAACAAGAAGAATTGGCAAAACACTGGATGCGTAATCAACCGGTTCGTTTTCTTGAAAACAAAGGGCAGATGATGGACGAAAATGGTGCGCCTGTGCCTAACGTATTTTTTAAAGTTGAAGCGCCCGG
>JADLGT010000223.1 GCA_020849195.1 Bacteroidia bacterium | reverse complement strand
TGCATTAAAAAAGTATCACGTTTCAAAAGCAACATATCAATTTCCGTTAGACAAACCTTTTCCTTTTACCCTGATTGAAAAAGCGGTTAAGCTGCTTGTAAAAGGAAGAGATAAGCAGCTTGTAAATCCCACGACTATCAAAAAAACGAGTGCAAAAAAACAAAATATCAATACGGCTATTTATTCTTATAACAGCAAACAGATCGCATCCTACAAAAACATTTGTAATTTGTTGATGCAAGAAATTAGCAATGATTTGACCAATGCAGAAAACAAAGTTTGGCATGGGCATCCTGTTTGGTTTTTAGATGGAAACCCTATTGTGGGTTACAGCAAACAAAAGCCGGGAATCCGCTTGATGTTTTGGAGCGGGGCAAGTTTTGACGAAAAAGGATTGGAAGTGCGAGGAGAAAAATTTAAAGATGCCTCTGTTTTTTATAATTCTGTTTCAGAAATTAATACCAAAGACCTTAAACGTTGGATCAAAAAATCGAAAGAAATTCAGTGGGACTATAAAAACCTTGTGAAACGAAAAGGTCGTTTAGAACGACTGAAATAACAAACAGCTTTAGTTTTTATATTCGCCAAATACTTTTCTCATCACATCTGCAATTTCGCCAAGTGTGGCATAATTTTCACAGGCTTCCAGTATGGCGGGCATTAAATTAATGTTCGATCGGGCATCCGACTCCAGCCTGTTAAGTATATTTTTAACTTTTTCGGAGTTACGTGTGGATTTTATTTTTTTAATTTTCTCTATTTGCTGAATCCGGACAGCATCGTCAACTGTAAAAATATTTTGCAATGGTTTTTCTTCGACCTCAAATTTATTTAGGCCAACGATTATTTTCTCTTTCTTTTCTATTTTACTTTGATATTTGTAGGCCGATGTCGCTATCTCATTCTGAATATAACCTTGTTCAATAGCATTTACAGCTCCGCCCATCGCATCAATTTTGTGTATATATTGCCATGCTTGTTCTTCCAATTCGTTCGTCAGTGTTTCAATAAAATAAGATCCTGCAAGCGGATCGACAGTATCGGGAACCCCACTTTCGTTTGCTATTATTTGTTGTGTACGCAAAGCAATACGTGCGGCTTCTTCGGTTGGCAAAGCAATGGCTTCATCAAATCCATTGGTGTGCAAGGACTGTGTTCCGCCAAGTACGGCAGCAAGCGCTTGAATAGTTACCCGAACAATATTGTTGTGTGGTTGTTGAGCGGTGAGCGTTGAGCCGCCGGTTTGCGTATGAAAGCGAAGCATTTGCGCCCTCGGGTCGGTGGCCCCAAGTTCTTTCATTATTTTGGCCCACATACGTCGTGCTGCACGAAACTTTGCTACCTCTTCAAAAAGATTATTGTGTGCATTAAAGAAAAAAGATAGTCGTTTGGCAAATAAATTTATATCTAATTTTTTTTCAATAGCGGCTTTAACATAGGCCTTTCCATTGGCAAGGGTAAACGCCAGTTCTTGTACAGCCGTTGAGCCTGCCTCGCGTATATGATATCCCGAAATGGAAATGGTGTTCCATTTAGGCACTTCGCTGCTGCAATATTCAAATATGTCGGTTATAATACGCATAGAAGGTTTAGGCGGATAAACGTATGTTCCGCGTGCAGCGTATTCTTTCAGTAAATCGTTTTGAATAGTACCCGAAATTTTTTTCAGGTCGGCATTCTGTTTTTTGGCCAATGCAATATACATAGCCAATAAAATTGATGCGGTAGAATTAATCGTCATGGAAGTTGTTATTTCTTCCAGTTTAATTCCTTCAAACAAAATTTCAATGTCTTGAAGCGAATCAATGGCTACGCCGGATTTGCCCACTTCTCCATCGGACATGGGATGATCGGAATCGTATCCAATTTGTGTAGGCAAATCAAAGGCAACCGATAAACCTGTGGTGCCATTTTTTAATAAATAATGGTAGCGTTTGTTCGACTCTTCGGCAGTAGAAAAACCTGCGTATTGGCGCATTGTCCACAGCTTACTCCGGTACATTGTTTCTTGTACTCCTCTTGTAAAAGGGTATTCTCCGGGTTGTTCATCCGGAAAATCTGTTTTAGGATAAATACGTTTTATCTCAATATCTGAATCTGTTGTAATTATTTTTTTTTCTTCTTCTGCCATTCAATTTTTACGTATCAAAAATTTTGAGCAATTTCTTTTTTAATAAACTCAATAGCCATTTGCGTTGGCAATTTTGTTTTACCTCCGGCTTCAACAATTAACTGTGCCAACTCGGCACCGGGTGCATTTTCCGGAACTTTTATGGCTAAAAGATTAATCAATTTAGTTGTTTCTTCTTTAGCGTTCTTTACCATTTCCCAGGCTGATGCGCTCATATAAATTTGCTGCGATAGATTATGCTCAAACTCTGCACGTATAGCGGCAACCAACTCGGAATGTAATTGGCGTGATGTGATAGTAGGTTTGTTAACGCGCATAACAAGGCTGTTTGGCGATATGCGTTCGAGAAATAAAATAATCCGTTCGTATGCCTGAAGTCGAATAGGGGTAAGCAATTCTTTACCGGCTCCCTTAATTTCCAACATCCGCTTTTTAGTTTCATTGTCTAAAAAATTTTTGATTACATAAAAAGAAGTCAGGAAAACAATTCCGGCCGGAATTATTATTTTGAGTAATTCTATTACAGGATCCATAGTTTAATGATTGAGCTAAAATTGATTAATAATGTATATATATCACAACGGTTTGCTGATTTTCATAGTGCAGTACACCAAAATTTATTAATTTTCTGTCAATATGCAACATTGGGCAAAACCACTGTTCGGCAATGGTAATCAATTATGTTTACTTAAAAATGTTTCAGGTGTCATTATTTTAATATGAGCTTTTTTGTAGTCTTTAATATTTCGGGTAATAAATGTCGTGATGTTTTCTTCAATAGCAGTATAATATTGAATAGCATCCTCAAAATCATTAAAGTCAGAGGCAATAGCTATGTCGATAGTTTTGCTGTCAACCGAAAGTGTGGCTACTAAGGTTTTAAATTTTGCAATAACTCGTCTCGTTGCGCTACTTGACGAATATTGCGATCGAAGTATGTAATTGATATTTGCAAAGGAAATAGAAGAAACAAATATTTTTACTTTCCCATTGTCGGCAAGAGAGAAAATCTTTTCGGCAAATGAATTGTATGGTTTCCTACCAGATAATAAATCAAGGCATACATCGGTGTCTGCAAATATTTTTATCATGCTACTTCGCGTATTTATTTGCAATATATTTTTTATAGCCTTTCTTATAATCGAAGTTTTTCGGCAATTGAATTACTCCCGATAAACTTTTAACCAACGGGGTTACTTCTTCATTTTCTGTCTGTGAAGAAGTTAAGTAGTTTAAATACGTTTCGATAAGTTGGGAAAGGCTTGTCTGCTTTTGTCTAGCATAGCTTTTAGCCCGTTCAATCACATTATTGTCAAGCTTTAATGTCAGTTTGGTGTCCATATTATTTTATTTATACGTACAAATATAATTCATTTATACGTATTTGCAAAATGCTAACAAATTAGGTTGATTGTGGTCGTTATACCACTATCGTCTAAATAAATATATGAATTAGATTGAAAACTATACAGGGGTAATAGATTTTACATAACGCTATTTGAGATTAACCCCAATACTGATTAATTTTTCGCAGCGGCTTAAGCAAAAGTGTAAACAAACCGGGATTGAGTTCATTTATTTTCCAAGCTCTCCGGTCTTCTAAGTTTGCTTTAATGCGATTTAATAATGACGCATTACTTTTTCCGCCTGTCCTCATTTTCACAAGTACTTCGGGAACATACGCAACTTTAATTTTGTGTTTATGGATAAATCGCAGCATAATTTCGTAATCGGCAGCCGACTTTAATTTAGTGTTAAACATTCCATATTTGTCGTAAAGCTCCTTCTTCGCAAAAAATGCAGGATGTGGCGGCATCCATCCTTTTAAAAATAATCCTTCGCTGTATGCTCCCGATTGCCAGTTTCGAATAACCCGGTTCGTATCTTTTTTATCAACGTAAAGTAAATTTCCGTAAACCGCTGAGGCCTCAGAATTTTTAAATGCACTAACTACCTGTGATAGTACTGTTGGTGAAGAATAAAAATCATCTGAATTGAGATTGGCAACAACCACACCGGTTGAAATACATATTCCTTTATTAATGGCATGATATATTCCTTCATCGGCTTCTGATACTATACTTGAAATTTTACTACTATACTTTTTGATTATTTCAAGTGTTCCATCGGTTGATGCACCATCAATAATTATGTATTCTATATCTGGATAATCCTGTGCGAGAACCGATTTGATGGTGGTCTCGATAGTAAACGCACTGTTTTTGCAGGTGGTAATGACAGAAACTTTCACTTGAACTTATTTTATAAAATGCTAAGGGTATAGGAGAAAATTACTGTTTGTTGGTTGCATAAGTAATTATACAACTAACAGCCGTAACACTTTTACAGCGTTTTAATTTCGGCTACCAACTCAGTAAGTGCTTTCTTTGCATCGCCAAAAAACATACTTGTTTTTGGATTATAAAACAACTCGTTTTCTATACCGGCATAACCGGCATTCATACTGCGTTTGTTTACAATAATATTTTTTGCTTTATCAACTTCCAGTATCGGCATACCATAAATTGGAGAGCTTGGATTAGTTTTAGCAGCAGGGTTAACAACGTCGTTAGCTCCAACAACAAGCACTACATCAGTAGATTCAAGCTCGGGATTTATTTCGTCCATCTCTACTAACTTACCATAATCGACATTTGATTCGGCTAGCAAAACATTCATGTGCCCGGGCATACGTCCTGCTACAGGATGAATGGCATATTTTACTTCAACTCCTCGTTCTTCGAGTAGTAATTCTAATTCGTGAATTACGTGCTGGGCTTGAGCTACGGCCAATCCATAACCCGGTACAATTACTACTTTTTTAGAATAGTTCATTAACACGGCTAGGTCGGAAACGCCTATATCTTTAGTAGTTCCCTTTGTTCCGCCGGCATCAGCTGTATCGGTGCTTGCGCCAAAAGCTCCAAATATAACATTGCTCAACGGGCGATTCATCGCTTTACACATAACGAGTGTGAGCAGTGTACCGGCCGAACCTACCAATATACCACCTGTAAGCATAATTTTATTATCGTATAGAAATCCGCCAAATGCAGCGGCTAAACCTGTAAAGGAGTTGAGCAGAGAAATAACTAC
>JADLGT010000222.1 GCA_020849195.1 Bacteroidia bacterium | reverse complement strand
TATAAAACTGACAACCTGATGATTCTTTATTTGGGTTAATGTCATCTCCTAAGCGGGCAGCGGCAAGTGCACCTTTTTTATGATAAAGTTTGTCGGGCATTATTTCGGCAGGAATAGTGTATCCTGTTCCTCCATTTCCCAATTGAATAATGGAGTCTGCCCTTTTCGATTCAGGATCTCCACCCTGTATCATAAATTCGCGAATAACTCGGTGAAACAGCGTACTGTCATAAAAATGATTATTTACCAATTTGATGAAATTGTCGCGGTGCGCCGGTGTTTCGTTGTACAGTTTTACTGTAATGAGACCTTCTGTGGTAACTATTTTCACCTTCGTTTCCTTTGCTTTACCATCGTTGCCCGCATTTGCGGTGAGAACGAATAACATGGCAACTAAAAAAGATATAAAGGCAGTTTTTTTAAGCATATTTTGGAAAGTATTGGTTTTGGATTATTAGCACAAATACTATATATTTGTTAATTGTAAAGGTATAAAATGTTACGATTTGACCTCTTTACATTATAAAAATGTTGCGTAAAAAAATAAAAGTTTTTGGTATTGTTATTTTAATGGGGCTTGCCGTTTTGCTAGTCTGCCCATTTTTTTCCTGCCAAAAAAATTCCGATTGTACAGCCGTAATTACTGTAATCGATACAGTGGGCAATACCTGTGCCGGTGCCTCTGTTCGCCTTTATTACGATCCGGGTAATGGGAAAGGATTTGTTCAATCTACTCAAACAACAGATGGGGTAGGCAAGACTACATTCGTATTTAAGCTTCAGGCTATTTTTGATGTTGACGTTACTTTCCAAGCGAAGTTGGCTAAAAAGGCAGGTATTGTTACGCTACAGCCGGGTGAATCTGTTTCCAAAACAATTACCTGGAAATAATCTCTCACAAATTTTTCTTAAAGTATTCCAGTATGGCCTGTTGCATAAGTGCGGACTGTTGCATGGGTTTTAATGCAGGCAATTTTTCATTTATTTTCCAATGAGGCCATCCGTCAGTATCACGACCAATAAATTCATAATGACCATAAGGCTCCAGTAAAGTACAAATTGCAATATGCATCACTGCAAGTTTTTCATCTTTTTTAAATTTGTGGTATCCCTTTCCAAGTTCTTGCACGCCTATTAAAAAAATAATTCCTTCAATATCCAACTCGCCAAACTGAACACTCAGTTTTTTGAGAAGAAATGACCATTCTTTTTTAAGTTCGTTCTCTATCATAGAAGTATCGCAATTGAACAGACTTTATTGATGGCAAAGAGTTGTTTTTGTTTACTACAAATCCAAGGTTTATTGGCAGCAGTCATTCCCTCAGTATTTTATAAAAGGGCGCAAGACGTTGTGGCGAGTAAAAATTACTCCAACTTATCGGCAATCTCTTCCATTTTTTTTTCGGAATACAAACCTTTGGTTGCATAAATTATTTTCCCGCTTTTGTCGAGGATAAAAATATACGGAAACTCTTTTTCATCGAGATTTAATTCCTCCTTATACTTTTTTATTGACCCATGATAGCAAATTACATTATCAAAATATTCTTTCCCTGTACCATCCATTAATTGTTTTTTAGCCATATTTACTGTAGGCTGATAGGCGCCGGTAAACATGGGTATAAAAAACAATGTTACGTCGTAAGCATCATCCATCATTCCGGTTTTGGCAAGAAACTGATTGTACATTGGGTTAAGCCAGCCATGCAGCGCATCTTCCGCTTTTTTTGAAAAGGCAAGGCAAATGATAGTTTGTTGGGTTTTGCAATCAGTTGGAATAGTATATTCCTTATCGTTCAAGGTAATACCTTTTAGTTCGGGAAACATTTTTCCTACCTGTGCATCGACCGCAACTACGCTAAGTAAAAATGCAATTAAGAATATTTTTCTCATTTTAATTTTTTTGGGAGTTTAGTAATTGTTTTTTATTGAAATAATAATTATACAATAGAAATTTGAAAGACCTAAATTTATTTTAGAAAATTACCTTGAAAAAAAGACATATATCCGGCTATGTTTTTTGCTTTATAAAATACGGGAAAATTTTCAGCCGATATTACAAATATTTTCAGTTTGGCAGGGTCGAGTGAGGAAAAAATACTTTTTTTATCTTTTGTAATAAGGTTATAATATGTCATTGCCTTATCGTGTCCGGTAAATGATTTAACAGTTATCATCTGTTTGTTTGATTCAAATAAAATACTTTCAATATTCAGATTTTCTAAGCTGTAATATTCCGAATTTATATTTGACAATTCTATCTTTATTTTATTCGCATCAACAGGGCCGTCGTACACAAGCACCCAAAAGTATTCTGCATCTTTGTTATAAAGGTATTGTGCAGCATTGTTGAATAAGCTGTCTTTTTTTGCCTCAGAAAGAGAAGTTCCTGTCTTACTCTTTTTTATCAAGTCAATATATTCCTGAGCCTTGTTTTTAACATCGTCCTTAGGATATTTTATAATTATTCGTGTGAGTGCGGTTTCAAAAGCAGCTACTCCTTGTGTACGACCAATGGCCATCGCTTCAAGTAAATCAAATTTCGACATGAGGGGATTTTTGCCGAGTGCAGTATCGGCAATTTGGCATTTTAAAATTGTTCCTGTATAATCCGAATCGCTATACAAGCGATAAGCTTCGGTGTATAATTTTTCGGCTTCACTTACATCGGCTTGCTTTTGCTTGTTGTAGTCGGGATTGGCAATTATTTTAGCGTACTCTGTTTCGGGATACTTTGTGAGAAAAATATTTTTGTAAACATCGGCCTTTGTGTTGTTGTCCATAGCCATGTACAGTCTGTATAGCTGGTAGCAGGCCGGCAATTTGTATTTATTGTCGGGAAAACGCTGCATTAATTCTTCGAACGATTCGGCCGATTTCGGATTGTTATTCAGTTGTTCTTTGTATATGGAGCCGAGGTTATAGTAGGCATCAACAATTTTTTCATTTGATTTTTTTATTGCGTCGTCGGTTAACGGGAGGTTTTGCAAAAAATACTCTTTGCTTTTTTTATCCGTAACCTTAGCGGCAGTTTTTTTTGCAATTGAATCGGAAGACGCCTTGAGTGTATCAGCATGCTGTTCGTCAAGCGCAGCATTTTCCTCGAGTACAATTTCTTTTGATGATCGCCTCCAATTATCTTCTAATTTGCGGTCGCCCCATTTTTTTTTGAACTCGCTCTTTCCGTAATTAACTGTGGTTGGATTGTAAAAATACCATTGCCCGCCATTTTGCGGAGTTGGGCTTTGCGGAATCAGTTGTGTTACCTGTTGGGCTTGTTGCTGAACCAGCAG
>JADLGT010000221.1 GCA_020849195.1 Bacteroidia bacterium | reverse complement strand
TACTCACAACTTTTATTATTTCGGAAGAAGGTTTTGTTGAAAAAATAATTGCGGATGTAGATACTAACACACATGCCGAACAAGTATTAAATTCCAAAACCTAAATCACAAAACCAATTACGTAACTATAAAACCTATATAACATGAGCAAAGAAACAAAAGAGCCAAAAGACTTGAAAGCGTCACTAACAGAAGTGAACAAAGAAAAGCTTAAAGCTTTACAACTTACCATTGATAAGTTGGAAAAAACTTACGGCAAAGGAACGATAATGAAAATGGATGATTCTGTAGTAGAGCAGGTAGAAATAATTCCCACCGGTTCTCTGACGCTTGATTTGGCTTTAGTAACAGGGGTGCTGCCTAAAGGGCGCATTGTAGAAATATATGGCCCCGAATCTTCAGGCAAAACAACACTTGCCATTCATGCCATTGCTAACGTGCAAAGAGCAGGAGGGGTAGCTGCAATAATTGATGCCGAACACGCATTCGATCGTGTGTATGCTCAAAAACTCGGGGTAAATGTTCAAGACTTATTACTGTCTCAACCCGACAATGGAGAGCAGGCCCTAGAAATTGCCGATAATCTTATTCGCTCCGGTGCCGTTGATATTGTGGTAATCGACTCGGTTGCGGCACTTACACCCAAAAGCGAAATTGAAGGCGAAATGGGCGAATAGAAGATGGGTTTGCAGGCACGTTTGATGTCGCAAGCCTTGCGTAAGCTAACCGCGAATATAAATCGCACAGGATGTTGTTGCATATTCATTAATCAGCTTCGTGAAAAAATTGGAATCATGTTTGGTAATCCCGAAACGACTACCGGCGGTAATGCTTTGAAATTTTATGCTTCCGTACGTTTGGATATTCGTCGTATTGGACAGTTAAAAGAAGGAGAGTCGGTAATTGGAAACCGCACACGTGTTAAAGTTGTAAAAAATAAAGTGGCCCCTCCATTCCGTACTGCTGAGTTCGATATGATATTTGGAGATGGCATTTCGAAAGTAGGCGAGATTAT
This sequence comes from Bacteroidia bacterium, assembly GCA_020849195.1. GTDB lineage: Bacteria > Bacteroidota > Bacteroidia > JABDFU01 > JABDFU01 > JABDFU01. The sequence continues at coordinate 4,049 of JADLGT010000221.1, read as the reverse complement.
TGACCTTGGTGTTGAGCAAGGAATTATTCAGAAGAGTGGCTCATGGTTTAGCTATGATGGTACTAAACTTGGCCAAGGGCGCGATGCGGTAAAGCAAATGTTTATTGACAATCCGGAACTTGGCGAGGAAATTGAAAATAAAATTAAAGAAGCGTTGAAGCCCAAGCCCATACCAAACCCAGAGGTTAATTAATTTTAACTTACCCAAAAGCCAAAAAAGCCAACAGGTAATCTGTTGGCTTTTTTGTATAATGATCGATTGATTTTTGGCGTTCTTGGTGAGGGATCGGTGGTATGAGTATTATTTTTGAGGGACTGTAATTTTAAAAATAAAAAGCAAATCAACATGGACAATATAGCTTGTACTAACTGTGGATCCGGTAACTGGGTAAGCTCAAAATATTGCAAACAATGTGGATATGAACTTCCACAAGCAAAAGATGAAACTGTTGAAGGACGTGTGCAGCCGAGTACATCGACTCAGCACAGAAAGAAAAGAATCATAGGCAGTATTGTCGGAATTATCGCTTTTTGGCTTGCATATTGGGGAGTTCAACAACTGTTTTTTAAGCCTCCATCATTTGATAAAGTAATGATGCAAGCTGCAAGTGAACTCAATAAAACTTGTCCATTAATGGTGGATTCCGAAACCCGACTTGACAATGCAGTAGCCCTACCCGACAATGCTTTTCAATACAATTATACTTTGGTTAATATCACAAAAGCAGAAGTAAGTATAGACACAATTAAAAAATATGTTGAGCCAATTATAATTAACAATGTGAAAACAAACCCAGACATGAAAATTTATAGGGATAAGAAGGTAACGATGATTTATTATTACAAAGACAAGAACGGCGAATTTGCCCACAAATTTTCTGTAACACCAGAGATGTATCAATAAATTACTACGACAGTGAAACATAGACCAATACGACTTTGGAGGAGTGTAGCAACGCATTTTAGAACGACTCACCGGCAACGACTATCATTGAAAAATGAACAAACTGAAATTGGAAAAGGAGGAGGGTTTGGGCTTTTACAAAGGTCTGAACGAAAGAATAGAAAAATATTTTTCGGATAAAGGAATTCGGGTGTTCCTGAAAATGAAACAGACTTTAAAAAGCAGGGAGTAATGGACAAATTGAAGTATAACACAAAATGTAGCGGGTGATACTTTTTAGGACGGTCTCCGGAATTAATTTTCTATATACAATACCTCTTTCACAGCTTTAACCACACGATGTACATTCGGCAGAGCAATTTCAATTAGTGTGGGAGCATAAGGAAGAGGTACGTCGGCGGAAGTAACCCTGCGTACGGGTGCATCAAGAAAATCAAATGCTTCTTTTTGAACTTTAAAAGCCAGTTCGGTTGCAATAGAACCCAATGGCCATGCCTCTTCAACAATAACGAGTCTGTTTGTTTTTTTTACTGATTCGATAACTGTATTGTAATCAATAGGGCGTATTGTACGAAGGTCAATGACTTCGGCATTAATGCCTGCTTGTTCAAGTTCGGCAGCGGCAGCCATTGCCACTTTCATAATTTTTCCAAATGATACAATGGTAACATCATTGCCATGTTTTTTTACGTCGGCAACACCAATAGGAATGAGGTATTCTCCATCAGGCACTTCGCCTTTATCGCCGTACATTTGTTCGCTCTCCATAAAAATAACAGGGTCGTTATCGCGAATAGCCGACTTTAATAAACCTTTTGCATCGGCCGGATTGGACGGAACAATTACTTTTAATCCGGGACAGTTGGCATACCAATTATCAAACGCTTGCGAATGTTGTGAGCTAAGCATTCCTGCCGAAGCGGTGGGTCCTCGAAATACCATAGGCACAGTAAACTGTCCTCCGCTCATGCTCATCATTTTTGAAGCCGAATTTATAACCTGATCTATGGCAACAAGAGAGAAATTAAAAGTCATAAATTCAACTACAGGTCTTAGGCCATTCATGGCAGCGCCAACAGCAATTCCGGCAAATCCAAGTTCGGCTATGGGTGTATCTATTACACGCTTTGCCCCAAACTCGACCAACATACCTTTGCTCACCTTATATGCACCATTGTACTCGGCTACTTCTTCACCCATCAGAAAAATACGCTCATCTTTACGCATCTCTTCGGTTAATGCTTCGCGAAGGGCTTCTCTAAACTCAATAGTTCTCATACGATTTTTAAAATTTAGGAAAGTAAAATTAACCGAAATAAACCAAAAAACATAACATTAAAATTCAAGAAAGGAGGAATGGGAAGGATGGGATTAATACGCTACAAAAGCCCCGATTCAATTTGCCGGACAATGTGTTCGATGTTTTTATCAACTCCGTTGGGGTCGTAACGATCTTTGAGGTCGGTGCCTACAATTATTGCAACCGACTGCCACATGAAGGCGTTCCAACTCCCTTTGTAATGTTTAATGAGATTGTGAGAGGTGGCACCTGTTTGCCGGTCGATAAGCTTTATTAACACCTCGGCTTGATTCACCGTATTGTTACGAAACACTTTTTCAAACTGATTTTTTATACGAGGCTCCATTTTTTTCATGAACTCTTTCTTTTGATGTTTGTTCATAGATGTCATTTGCTGATCGCAATCTTTTACCATTACCCCAATAAGTACAGCATACGGATAAACCCTGCGAACATCGCGAACCAAAATGCGGTACTTTTTTGCTTCTTCTTCGTTGGTAAATACCATCCGATCTACTATCACAGCCTCGTGAAGGTTAACCACAGGTAGTGTGTCTCCTTCTATAACAGTAGCTTTAACAACAAAGCCTTTCAGTTGATTGCGATCGCCGTTGCCCGCATGTGCTTGTGAGTAACACACCGTTAAAATGAAACTGAACAATATGAAACAAAACTTTTTCATTTTATGATATTAGCTTCTTTCAATTTTATTATCAACAATTGTACCCCTTCATCCTTTGTGGTTAAACGAAATTTAAAGTATTTATGTTGCATTAAAAAATCAACATAAGCAAGTTAATTAAAAACAATAATCTCAAAATCAAACAGTTGCAATTTTTATTTATCCGACTTTAGTCTGTTTTGTTTCCATTTTGAAGTGGACACAATAGCTGTTTTAAAAGTATTTTCTACTATTTTTTTTGTTTCCATTAATTCCGCGGCAATAATAGCAGCAATCTTTGCTTCATCTTTATCATCCACATTTAGCTTATCGGGAGTAAAATATCGATTGATAAAATTTGTGTCAAAATTTCCCGACATAAAAGCATCGTGCTGCAGCACATATTTACAAAAAGCCAAGGTGGTTTCAACACCGGTAATTTTATAATCATCAATTGCCCTAACCATACGGCTTATGGCCTCGTTCCTGTCTTTGCCGTATGTAATAAGTTTTGCAATCATCGGATCGTAATAAATTGGTATATCCATCCCTTCTTCAAAACCATCATCAACGCGAACTCCCGGTCCTTTTGGTGGAACATAATTTGCCAATTTTCCTATGTCGGGTAAAAAGTTATTTAAGGGATCTTCGGCACACACACGCACCTCAAGAGAATGTCCGTTTATTTTAAGCTCCTCCTGTTTAATAGTAAGCTTTTCTCCTCTTGCTACTTTAATCTGTTCTTTTACCAAATCCACACCTGTTATCATTTCGGTTACCGGGTGTTCAACTTGTAAGCGTGTATTCATTTCAAGAAAATAAAAATTAAGTTTATCGTCCACCAAAAACTCAACAGTTCCTGCACCCACATAGGCGCAGGCTTTTGCAACACTCACAGCACATTCGCCCATACGTTTGCGTAAGTCGGGAGTTAGAATAGAGGAGGGGGCTTCTTCAATTAATTTTTGATGCCTGCGTTGAATAGAACATTCACGTTCAAAAAGGTAAACAATATTGCCGTGCGTATCGCCCAGTATTTGTATTTCAATATGTCGTGGTGCAGAAACATATTTTTCAATAAATACAGAGCCGTTACCAAAGGCAGATGTAGCCTCACTTATAGCCAGTTTCATTTGTTCTTCCAGGTCTTCTTCTTGTTCAACAACGCGCATACCTTTGCCACC
>JADLGT010000220.1 GCA_020849195.1 Bacteroidia bacterium | reverse complement strand
TCTTGCTCATTGTCAATACTACCTTTTATACCTGTTGTGCTTGACGAGGCAACCATATAAATAAAACCTTTTGAGTGCTCATCAATCAAACGTATCCTTTCGTCTGTGGTTTGAGGTGTTATCAAAAAAATAGTACGTAGTCCATATTTTTCAACTATGGGTTTAAATTCTTCTTCATACTCTTGCATGGGTAAATCCGGAATGATTAGCCCATCAACACCACAAGCGCTCGCCTGTTTGCAAAATTTTTCAACTCCAAATTGCAAAATAGGATTCAGGTAACCCATTAACAAAATAGCCGGTTGTTTCTCGCCGGTAAACTTGCAACTGCCAAGTTGTTCAAATAGTAATTTAATATTCATTCCATTTTTTAATGCCACCTCGCTGCTGTGTTGAATTATGGGACCATCGGCAAGCGGATCGGAAAAAGGAATACCAACTTCAATCATTTCTACACCGGCCTCATCCAGTTCTTGAATAATTGTTACCGTATCGCTCAACTTAGGAAAACCGCAAGTAAAATAAACAGAAAGAATAGAACTGCTTTTTCCTTTAAATAGTTTTTCAATTTTATTCATAACAAATATCAGTCTGAATTTATTTTTTCAATATAGGTGGCCAAATCTTTATCTCCCCTGCCCGACAAATTAACAACAACAACTTCATTTTCCTTTGCATTTAGTTTATCAAGATAAGCAAGGGCGTGAGCGCTTTCGAGTGCAGGAATTATGCCTTCGAGCTTGCAGAGCAGAAATGCTGCTTTAAGAGCTTCGTCATCTGTTGCGGTAACAAATTTTGCACGACCTGTGTCAAATAAATTTGCATGTACGGGACCAACGCCCGGATAGTCTAATCCGGCCGAAATACTATAAGGCTCAATAATTTGTCCATCTTCGGTTTGCATAAGCATGGTTTTACTTCCATGGATGATGCCGGGTCTTCCAAGCACCATCGTAGCTGCCGAAAATCCTGAATCAATTCCTTTGCCCGCAGCTTCGACAGCAATAAGTGCTACGTTTTTATTATCCAGATAATGATAGAAAGCTCCTGCTGCATTACTTCCTCCGCCAACACAGGCTATGATGTAATCGGGGTAATCGCGTTTTATTTTTTCATTAAGTTGTTTTTTAATTTCTGCGCTTATTACGCTCTGAAATCTAGCCACCATGTCGGGATAAGGATGAGGACCAACAACCGAGCCAATGATATAATGTGTGTTAATCGGATTATTTATCCAGTCGCGAATGGCCTCATTGGTAGCATCTTTTAGTGTTTTGCTTCCGCATAACGCAGGTATTACTTTAGCGCCAAGTAATTTCATGCGTGCAACATTAGGCGACTGCCGCTTAATGTCTGTTTCACCCATATACACAATACATTCAAGTCCCATAAGCGCACAAACAGTAGCAGTTGCTACACCATGCTGTCCTGCACCTGTTTCGGCAATGATGCGCGTTTTTCCCAATTGTTTAGCAAGCAATATCTGACCAATAGTATTATTTATTTTATGCGCTCCTGTATGATTCAAATCTTCCCGTTTCAAATAGACGGATGTTTTATAATAATCCGACAAACGTTTTGCCAAATAAAGAGGCGATGGCCTTCCTACATAGTCGCGAAGCAAATCATTAAATTCTTTTTGAAAGTTTTCAGAATAAATTATTTTTAAGTAATTCTGACGAAGTTCTTCCACATTTGGCACCAGCATCTCCGGAACATAGGCCCCGCCATAGTTTCCATAATAACCCTTTTCGTTAACCTGATAGTTCATTCGTCAAAAGTTTAAGTTTATTAATATCTTTTAAACCGGGTGCTATTTCAAATTTACTGTTAACATCAATTGCATAAAGATTTGGGATTTGAGATTTGAGATACAAGATTTGACTTAAATCTTCCATATTAATTCCACCACTTAAAAAAAAAGGAGTAGAACAATTATATTTTTTAAGCATTTCCCATCCGAATTTTAATCCGCTGCCGCCATATTCGCTTGTTTGGGTATCAAATAAAAAATAATTGCAGGACTGTTGATATTGATTACAAATAGAAAAATCAAACGAATCATGAACACCAAATGCTTTTATTACGCCAACAAATTTGTGTGCTTCACTGCAAAAATCGGGAGATTCGTTTCCGTGCAACTGAACATAATCTAATTTATAATTTTTTACAATTAGCTTAATTTCATCTATGGTACTGTTTACAAACACACCTACTTTTGAAATTGATGCGGGCAAATGAGGTATAATAAAGTCTGCCCCTACAAATCTTTTCGAATGGGGATAAAAAATAAATCCCATAAAATCGGGAACAACTTTTGCTGCATCGTTAATATTGTCAGCATTTTTCATTCCACATATTTTCAATTTAACAGCGCTCATTTATTTCTACTTTATGCTTTAATATTTTTTATAAACTCGGCACAAGCTAATTCCGGCCGACTATGAGCCATAAAGGTTTCGCCAATAAGAAACCCATTAAACCCTGCTTTTTTTAAGTCGCGTATAGCTTTAATCGATCCAATACCGCTTTCAGATATTTTCACCAAACCTTTTGGAATAAAATTGGCAAGAGTAAACGACTGCTTTACACTAACCGTAAAATCTTTCAGGTTTCGGTTATTTACGCCAAGCACATCCACATTATCGCAAATAGATTTTAGCTCTTCCTTCTCTCTTACTTCAAGTAATACTTCAAGACCAAGCGAATGAGCAAACTTCGAAAACTGTTTTACTTGTTTTGCATTTAAAACATTTGCCAGCAAAAGAATTGCATCGGCTCCTATTGATTTAGCTTCTATAATTTGATATTCATCTATTATAAAATCTTTACGAAGGATGGGGCAATAATTAAACTTTCTGGCAGTAGTAAGGTCTTCACTTTTCCCGCCAAAAAATTCGGAATCGGTAAGTATTGATAGTGCACTTGCGCCGGCCTGCATATAACCAATGCTTGTACGCTCAACAGGTGCATAATTATTAATGATTCCTTTCGAAGGTGATTTGCGTTTAAACTCTGCAATAATTCCTAATTTATCGTTGCGTAACAAATATTTTTTTAACGATACACACGAGGAATTAAAATAAATACTTTTTTCGAGCAGCTTTATCGGATATAGAGATTTTCTTTCCTCTACTTCTTTTAACTTGTGTGCAATAATTTTATCAAGAATATTCATTTCATATATTTTTAATTAACATTTTATAGGCGACTAAGGCTTTTTTTGATTCGAGTGATGCTTTGGCTTTTGAGATACAGTCGGTCAACGTTAATGCAGGTTGAACGCAATGTATAGCCATAGCCGAATTAATAATTACTGCATCGTTTTGTGCCGATGTGCCTTTGCCCTCAAGCACATTCATAAATATTTTGGCAGCCTCTTCAACCGTTCGTCCTCCATGCACAT
>JADLGT010000219.1 GCA_020849195.1 Bacteroidia bacterium | reverse complement strand
TTTTATGGGGCGGCTTGCATGGCCTAGCATTAGCTGCCGATAAAGCATTCGAACACTTCAAATCAAAAATCGCTGCTCGAAAATCCCAAAGCAAAAAACAAAAATCGATTAGCTCGCGTTTTATTGATCGCCTCACACGTCTTATATGTATTTTCATTACTTTCCATTTTGTTTGTTTCTGTTGGATTTTTTTTAAAGCAAATAGTTTTCAGGATGCACTTGTTATCATTCGCCAAATAATTTTTAATCTTAATGTTGGTGCATTTATTCAAATGACTAAGGCTTATTTGCCCGTATTTACTTTGATGGGTATTGGCTACATCATCCACTTTACACCCAAATGGTTACAACATAAACTAGAAGTGCTTGTAACTGATATGCCGTTAATCGGGAAAATTGCCCTAACCTTTCTGTTTATTTGGGTTGCCGTACAGGTAAAGCAAGCAGATCAGGTGATGCCAATTTATTTACAATTTTAATTTAAATTACTGTATATCAACACATTGAAAATGTTTCCAATGCGATTATTGTGAAATTTTTAACAACAAATTAACCGACCTATTTGTCTTATCCAATAAAATCACCGATATTTGCCGTCCCTTAATAAAAAGGAACATTTAATACGAATCAGTCATGTCAAGAATTTGCGAAATAACCGGAAAAAAAGCGATTACAGGTCATAAAGTATCTTTCTCAAATCGTAAGTCGAAGAGAAAATTTAATGTGAACCTGAAAACAAAACGTTTTTTCCTACCCGAAGAAAATAAGTGGATTACCATTCGAGTAAGCACATCTGCTTTGCGTACGATAAGCAAAAAAGGTGTTACCGCAGCGGTAAAAGAAGCACGCGACAAAGGTTTTTTAAATAAATAAAGATTAATTAAAATGGCCAGAAGTAGAAACAGGATTCAGGTAATACTTGAGTGTACCGAACATAAAGAGAGCGGTAAACCGGGTACCTCAAGGTATATAACTACCAAAAACAAAAAAAATACACCCGATCGTTTGGAGTTAAAAAAATTTAACCCCATTCTTAAAAAGGTAACTCTCCACAAAGAAATTAAGTAACCATATAATATTGTAGCTCCATGGCAAAGAAAGTTGTTGCAACACTTAAAACCGGTAAAGGGAATAACTTCACTAAGGTTATAAAAATGATCAAGTCGGCTAAAACCGGTGCTTATACCTTTAAAGAAGAGATTGTACATAACGATCACATTAAAGATTTCCTCGCAGCGAAATAATTGCAATACAATTCAGCATAAAAGCTTCTTTCAATGCGAAGGGAGCTTTTTTATTTTCTTAAACAATACTCTTCTTAATAAAGGCAAAAGCAGTTTCCAATGGGTGTTTTGAACATATTTACTAAAGAAAAAAAGGAAAAGCTTGACAAAGGTTTATTTGTTACAAAGCAAAGTTTTTTTACAAAACTGGCTAAAGCAATTACGGGAAAAGCTACGGTTGATCATGATGTGTTAGCCAACCTCGAAGAAATTTTAATTACCTCCGATGTAGGCGTTGATACAACAATGAAAATTATTGAACGCATACAAAAGCGCGTTGAACAACAACGAAAAGTTGAAACCACCGAACTGAATAAAATACTACGAGAGGAAATATCCGGACTTATGTTGCAAAGCAATGTTTCCGGTCTATCCGGCGATTTTATAATTCCGGAAAATAAAAAACCTTATGTAATTATGGTAGTTGGGGTGAATGGAGTGGGTAAAACAACTACAATTGGTAAACTTGCGTTTCAGTTTAAAAAGGCAGGAGCAAGCGTGGTGCTTGGTGCTGCCGATACATTCAGGGCGGCGGCTGTTGATCAGCTGAAAATTTGGGCGCAACGCGTAGGTGTGCCGCTTGTTTCTCAGGGCATGAATGCCGATCCGGCATCGGTTGCATACGATACGCTTTCGTCGGCTGTTTCCAAAAAAGCTGATGTGGTTATTATTGATACAGCGGGGCGATTGCACAATAAAATTAACCTGATGAATGAGTTAACCAAAATAAAAAAAGTAATGCAAAAAGTACTTCCCGATGCTCCTCACGAAATAGTGTTAGTGCTTGATGGATCGACGGGACAAAATGCAATTGAACAATGTAAACAGTTTACAACAGCTACCAATGTAAACGCATTAGCCATTACCAAATTGGATGGCACAGCGAAAGGTGGGGTAGTTATTGGTATTTCCGATCAGTTTAAAATACCGGTAAAATATATTGGTGTTGGCGAACAGATGGAGGACTTGCAAGTATTTAATAAGGAAGAGTTTGTTAATTCATTATTTTAAAATGCTGTGGCTGAAAATCACACCATAGAACCAACACGCTTTGCACTAGTGCGCCGACCTTCCAATAAAAATCAGTATTAAACAGTCATCACCTCTTTTTCTTTTGCTTCCAAGTGCTTATCGGCTTTAAGCGTAAAACCATCCGTCAAATGCTGCACTTTCATTTCAGCATCTTTTGCTTCATCTTCAGGAAGCCCTGCCGATTTCAATTTTTTAATTGAGTCGTTCGCATCTTTACGTATGTTACGTAAAGTAACTTTACAATCTTCTCCAATCGTTTTTGCTTTTTTTACTAGGTCTCTTCTGCGCTCTTCTGTGAGCGAAGGAATGTTAATGCGTATTACCGCACCATCATTCTGCGGATTGAGGTTAAGATTAGCGTCAATAATAGCTTTTGAAATAGGCTCCAGCATCGATTTTTCCCACGGCTGCACTATTAACGTGCGGGCATCAAGCGTATTTACGTTGGCCGTTTGGTTAATTGGCATTTTTGAGCCGTAATAATCTACCATTACTGCTTCGAGCAATGCCGGATTAGCCTTACCTGCCCGCACTTTAGTTAA
>JADLGT010000218.1 GCA_020849195.1 Bacteroidia bacterium | reverse complement strand
CAAACCCTGCGAGATATTGGCCGTCCGCCTCTTTTAAGAGAGTCTGTGTTTGTCAAAAGCAACAAACGCTTCAATAAAATAAGCACGAGCGAAATTAATTTCATACAGGCAGAAGGAAGCTATTCGAGAATATTTACAAAAACCGGGGAATATATTGTGAGCTATAACCTGAGTCAGTTTCAAAATGAAATAGACAACAGGTATTTTATGCGCGTGCACCGCTCTTACGTAATTAACTTAAAGAATATTGAGGGCTTTGATTTGGATTCGGTTTTCGTTTCAGGCAAAGCAATTCCGGTAAGCAAGCAATATCAAGCCGAATTGTTTAAAGCCGTAAAGAAATTTTAAGCTGGAATTAAAAATTATACTTTATACCTCCAATAATCAAACGGAAGCCCCCCGGCATAATTCCCGATGAAACTCTGTGCAATCGTGATGCCTGATAAATCTCGTTGCTTAAGTTTTTGCCGGCAACAAATAAACTTAAACCATTTATGTATTTGCTTTTGAAATTCGAGAACGAGTAAGCAATGTTTGCATCAATAGTGCTGAAAGCTTTGAGCGAACCAATTGCACCCTCTGATGTTTCGTTTTCGAAATTCAGGTAGTCGGTATATTGCTTAGCCACATAATTAATATTAACGTCTACAGAAAATCCTTTAAATGAATATGAAAGTCCTGTGTTAAACAAATAAGGCGGTAAATACGGAATAGAGTTGTTTGCAATTCCGCTTTTTCCAAAGGCGAAATCAAGACGCTTAATTTTGCTGAAATCGGTAAAGGCTAAGTTGCCGTAAACTAAACTGTCTTTTCCTCCCGCGCCGCTATAATAAACATCGTAGCCGTCCCTCTCTTCGTTTATTTTATCAATCAATTCCTGTTTGGTGGCATCGGTGTGTTTAGCTTTTAATAAATCCGAATCTTTTAATTTTCCGCTAAGAACTTTTCCGCGCATCATGCTTCCCGAAAAACTTAAAGTTATCTGGTGCGCCTGTGTTTTTAAAAGTTTATGAATATTTAAATTAACGCAAGCTTCAACCCCGTTTATGTTTACTGCGCCCAAAGTCTGGAAGGCTTCGTTTCTTCCTGCAGAATAATAATTTGTAATGTTATTATTAAAGTACGCCACTTGCAACCCCGCAAATTCTTTTAACAACATGCCGCGAAATCCGCCTTCATAATTTAAACTTACCTCAGGGGCGCGGTTAATTGGCTTGCTGGCCGATGGAGTAGAAACTATTCCGTCTTCAACGTTTAAAAAGCCTACTTCTGCTGTCGGCGCATTGTAGCCTTTATAGATGCCTGCGTAAACAGTTAAGTTATTGGCAGGACTGCTTAACAAATCATAAGCCACAGTTCCTCCCGGAATTATACTTGAGTAAATGTTTTTGTCGCTTCCGAAATATCTGCTGCCATCGTTATTAGCTAATTTAGAAACCGCGAATCTGTCGATTGAAAACATCTGAACCCATTCATATCGGATGGAAGGCGTAACGGAAAACTTTTTATAGCTGAATTTGTCTTTCAAGTAAGCTGAGTAGGCCGACAATTCATAAAAATTTTCTTTATCCATAATTCCGCTTCTCGAAAAACGCGACGAATCATTCTTAATCTCAACGTTATTGAAAGTTTCGAAATGAGCTTTTACCGCAACTTCAAGATTCATTTTTAATTCACCTCTATTAAGCGTGTATTTTACTGCCATCTGTGCGCCGCCAATTCTGAACATGCGGTTGCGCGCTCTTGTGCTTTCTTTACCCGCTACTACTTTTCCAACCCTGATGTAATCATCAGCACCAAAAGTTTTTCCGTCTAAGTATGAGTAGCGGTCGTTGTAAATAGCATCTCCCAAATATGATTTTGCTGTTGAAGCTTTAATTAAAGTGTTTTCCTGTCTCCACCAGTCGCGCTGAAATTGTGAAGCGTAGGCTTTGGTTGACAAAATAGTGTTAGCCGAAATTTTGTAATTGTAAATTAAATCTACCGCGTAACGCTTGGTGTATAAATCATCTGCATCAAACGGATTTTGTTTCGGATCAATTTTATATGTGAAAGGAGTTAAGGCGCTGTAACTTGCTTTTGATTTTTCCTGATGATAATTTAGTTTTAGATAAACCGATGAGCGTGAATTTAATTCAGAATAAATTTTGGCAGTAGTGTTAAAGATGGACGATTGCGAATTTTCCTGGAAGCCGTCGAATTGTTTATTTAATACCTGAATCTCCGCACCAATATTATTCCAGGTTCCGCCATAAGTCACGTATTGCGAATTATAACCGTTTTCTCCGCCAATAACATTAACGCCAAGAGTAGGTTTAAGCGGAGGTTTTTTTGTAATGTAATTAACCACACCGTACATGGTGTTGCTTCCGTAAGTTAAAATGTCGGCGCCTTTCAGAATCTCAACCCCGTCTAATCTTTCAGATGGCGGATTATAATATGCTTCGGGAGCTAAATACGGAGCGGGTGCAATTGGCGTTCCGTCTTCCAGCAATAAAATATTTACTGCTCGGCGCGGATACGAACCGCGGATGCCCACATTTAAGCGATTGGAAATTCCCATGTCGCCCGATACATTTATACCGGCTACTTTTTTAAGCACCTCTTCTGTTCCTATTGGTTTCGATTGAATGATGTCTTTTGATGAGATAATAAAATTAGAGCCGTCGTATCGCGAAGAATAATTGTTCGGACTTGTACTCACCACAACTTCATTAATCTGAATAACACTTGATGTAAGTTTTACCGGAGGAAGTTCAACAACTTCGTTTTCGCCGGCGATGTTTGTTTCAACCTCTTTAATTGTAAAGCCTAAAAAAGAAAAAGATAATTTGTGCGGCCCCGCATTTAAATTGGAAAATTCAAACTCACCTTTTGCATCACTGAAAACACTTTGCTTATTATCTAAACTTACCGTCACATACGGCATCACCGTTCCGTCAGATTCGTTTTTGGTTGTTCCTTTTATTTTCGCTTGTTGCGCAAAAGCCGATGTGCTAAAAATTAGTATTGCGGCACTTATTATTCCTTTTTTCATAACCTTAGTTCTTGGATGTAAAAATAGATTTGCGACAGTGCGCAGACAATACCACAAACGCGGTATTTAGACAGATTCTAATTTAAATCACGTATTAACTTGCAGAAATACAGTAAGATAATAAAAATTGCGATTAAAACATGTTGATGAAAGTCATGCTAAAAAGGACCTAATTATTTACAGGCGCAACCGTGTTTTGTGCAGGTAACCAAAATCTTTTCAGCAACCTTAGGAGAAAGAATTACGCTTTCGCTGTTTTTGTACTTTATTTTTAAAGATCCGTCATAGCCAAAAACTTTTTCTACGCTAAGTTTTTCGTTCAGGCCAATATTTAAATCGGTTAGGTAATTTAAAAATTCTGCGCTGTCTTCATTAACACCCAGCACCAGACATCGGCATCCCTCAATACTGTTTAATAACGGCCGGCGGACACTTACAGGCAACTTCCCACTTTTATCAGGAATGGGGTCGCCGTGAGGATCAAACTTTGGTTCGCCGCTCAAAGTATATATACGATCAATTAATTTTTCAGAATTTACATTTTGAAGCTGTTCTGCCATTTCGTGTACTTCATTCCAGCCAAACTTGCAAACCTTGTGTAAAAAGGTTTCCCAAACGCGGTGCTTTCTGATCACATTAAGCGCTTCTTTTTCTCCCGACTTGGTTAACACCACGCCTTCGGTTTTTGTGTAGCTGATAAATTTTTCTTTTTGTAACACATGCAACCTCTCCAATACGGTAGGAGGCTTTAAATCGAGATAATAGGCCAAATCGCTTAAACTCACCTTTTGTTTATTTTCGGAATGACTAACTGAATAAATAGCCCTTAAATATTTTTCGTCAGATGTTTTTAGCATACTGTAAAGATACTAAAATTAGGCATACCTAAAAAAATAATTAGGGTAATTGTATTTTTGTTAAGGTGAAAAATTATCTGTTATATCTGGTTTTCCTCATTGCTTTTCATGCCTATTCCCAAAAGCAAAAAGACACTTTGCAAAACAAAGAACTCGATGAGGTGGTAATAACGGGCACTTTGAAAGAAATAAGCAAAGATGATAGTCCTGTTAATATTGATATCATTGCACCAAAACTTTTTCAAAAAACAGCTACACCAAATTTGTTTGAAGCTACTTCATTGGTAAATGGCGTTAAACCACAAATTAATTGCAACGTTTGTAATACGGGCGATATTCATATTAACGGCATGGAAGGACCCTATACGTTAATTCTGATTGATGGAATGCCAATTGTAAGTGGACTTTCATCTGTTTATGGGTTAATGGGAATTCCGTCGAGTATGATAGAGCGTTTGGAAATTGCAAAAGGACCAGCAGGCGCACTATACGGTTCAGAATCTATGGGAGGTACAATAAACCTTATCACAAAAAACCCTGCATTGGCACCAAAATTTTATTTCGATTATTATGCCACATCCTATTTGGAAAATAACCTGGACGTAAGCACAAAAATAAAACTAGGGAAGAAGGCCGACTGGTTAGTAGGAGCAAACGCTTTTTGGTATGATAAAGTGGCAGATATAAACAATGATGGGTTTACGGATATCACTTTACAAAAAAGAGTTTCAGCATTTAATAAAATAAATTTTACCCGTAAAAATAACAAGGAGGCTAGTATTGCAGCGCGCTATGTTTATGAAGACAGGTGGGGCGGACAAACAACTTGGGATAAAGAATTTAGAGGAGGAGATAGTATTTATGGAGAAAGCATTTTTACAAACAGAGCTGAGTTGATTGCGAAATACCAATGGCCGCTGCGGGAAAAAATTGTAACCTAACTTTCATACAATATTCACGATCAGGATTCATATTATGGTACAACGCCTTTCATGGCATTTCAATCAACTGCTTTTTCCCAAACGTATTGGAATAAACTATTAGGTAAACGAAAAAGAAACGACGTGTTAATAGGAATAACATATAAAAATTTGTGGTATGATGATAGCACTCCGGTTACTGAATTGAACGAAGCTAATCACACCGGCGGAATATTTTTGCAAGACGAAATAATACTTGACTCTCTTAGTAAGCATAAGTTTTTGCTCGGTTTCAGAGCCGACTACCATTCAGTATATCGGTTAATTCCTTCGCCGCGTATGGCATATAAGTGGTCGCCAAACTATAAGTTTATTTTCAGGCTTAATGCCGGTACAGGATTCAGAGCAGTAAATGTTTTTACGGAAGATCATTCGTCTTTAACTGGCGCCCGTACAGTTGAATTTGTAAATAAAATAAAGCCCGAACAATCGTATAACGCGACGTTAAATTTAATTTACAAGATGAAATTCACGCGTTCTTCAATGTTATTGTGGGATTATACAATGTTTTATTACCACTTTACAAATAAAATAATTGCGAATTATGATATAGACCCCAACAAAGTTATTTACGATAACCTTAACGGTTATGCATATTCGGGTGGTGCTTCCTTAAATGTTTCTCTGGCAGGAACGGGAAAGTTTAAATTTAATACGGGAGTAACTTACTGTGATGTGCAAAGTGTAAACAAGGATACTATGGGGAAAAACATTTCTGTTTGGCAATTACAAACACCGAAATGGAGCGGAAACATAATCCTAGGCTACCTGTTTCCAAAATACAATCTTAATGTTGATATTACAGGTAATTGGTATGGCCCGCAGCGTTTGCCAACGTTGCCGAACGATTACAGACCTGAATTTTCTTCCTGGTTTTGCCTTTTGAATCTTCAAATAAGCAAAACTGTAAAAGAAAAACTGGAAATTTATTTTGGAGCAAAAAATCTTTTAAATTTTATTCCTGATAATCCAATAATGCGGCCTCATGATCCTTTCGACAAAAACAGCAATAATCCTAATGAAAACCCCAACGGATATACATTTGACCCTTCCTATAACTACGCACCTGTTCAGGGTATTCGTTTTTACGGAGGAGTGAGACTAAACCTGAACTAGCGCCCTCTTTTAACGCCTCCCCCTCCCGACCGTTGTACAGGAGCGCCACCACCGGGTTTAGGTCCTATTTTTTGTGGAGGTGCTGTTTTAACCGGCCCCTGTTTTACCGGCCCTTGCTTCACCGGCCCGTTCTTAGGATATGGATTAATGCCGGGATTATTTTTTACAGGAGGATTTTTATGAGGTCCCTGATAACCGGGGTTGGGTCTGCCAACCGGAGGTTTACCTAAGTCGGGACGACTGTAATTTTTTATGAAATTGCCTTTAGCCTTTTTTTCAACGTAATTATTAGAAATGGAACGGCGTGGCGCATAATGTGTGGCATAGCTTTTCGAATAAAAATATGGAGAGTGATGATAATAAAAGTGATGATGATGCCAATGATGGTGATGGTGCCAATAGTAATTATGCCAGAAGAACGGGGTCCACGCATGCCAGTATGGGGGATAGTATCCCCAATACCATGGAGAATAATAAGGAACATAAGCTGGCGCATAAACATATTGTACAATTACCCATTGCTGAACTGGCGGAACAGGTTTATAATCATCATCAGCTTTAGTTTCATTATTATAATAATAGTTATTGGTAGTATTGTTAATGATAACCGTTTTGCCATCTGCCGTTACTGTTGTGTCAGACTTTTTTGTTGATTTTGCAGGTGAAACGTTAGAATTTGCTTTACCGGCATTGTTGTCGTTTGGTTCAATAATATAATCCTTTCCATACAACTCAGGGTCGCCAACCATTTGAACTTTATATTCTCCCTTATCATTTTTGTCAACGGTAATAACCGCAATATCCTGTTTTTCTTTTTCGGTTACATCTGTTTGAAGAACGATTAAATGTGAATCTCCGTTTTTATTATCGGTTACTTTTATGTAATCCACTTTATCATCATCATTTAAATCCAGGTTATTGATTTTATTTTCTTTGTCATTGATCCGTTTTTCAAATGCCTCGAGGGTTTCAGATTCACGAAAAGCATCCATAACCAGGTATAAATTCAAATTATCACCGGGTAAACCTAAAGAATCACCGGGCTGTTTGCTTTGTGATAATGCAATTCCGCCAAGGAAAATAAACAATATTATAAAGGCCTTTTTCATTGTAAAATATTTGTAGAGTAAAGGTAATTTATATGCCCCGCTGAATTTGTTAAGAAATGTAATTTATGAGAAAAATCAGATAACTGGCAT
>JADLGT010000217.1 GCA_020849195.1 Bacteroidia bacterium | reverse complement strand
TGTTGGTAATGCTCATGGCAATCTTAATCAGGAATTTTGGATACGACTATGCGTTTCATTAGCAATTTTTTGTGCATTTATGTTTCTCGTTGTTCCGCGAATTGCAAAATGGTTTTTTAGTAAACTGGAAAGCGAGAAACATTCTCAATATATTTTTGTGCTTTCTGTAGTTTTCTTCGCCGCATTTTTAGCAGAAGCCGCAGGTATTGAAGCTATCATTGGAGCCTTTGTTGCAGGCTTGGCTTTAAATAAACTCGTTCCTCACTCTTCTGCACTCATGAACCGGATTGAATTTATAGGTAATTCATTATTCATTCCATTTTTTCTAATAAGTGTTGGAATGATTGTTGACACAAGTGTAATTGTAAATGGTCCAACAGCACTAATAGTAGCCGGAACACTTTCCGTTGTAGCTTTATTCGGAAAATGGATTGCCGCCTTTTTTACACAATTAATTTTCAACTACTCGGGCGCACAACGCCAACTCATCTTTGGACTTAGCAGTTCACATGCCGCTGCAACTCTTGCTGTAATATTAGTTGGTTATAAAGCAAAAATATTAGACGAAAATATTTTAAACGGAACCATCATTCTTATTTTAGTTACTTGCATAGTTGCTTCGTTTGCTACAGAAAAAGCCGCTAAAAAAATTATTGTTGAAACCGAAAACAATAGTAATGCCAAAACAGATGCGGATAATACCAATAACGAACATATCCTTTTACCCATAACCAATGTTACAAACATTGTAAAATTGTTGGAGTTTGCAATTTTAATTAAAGATAAAAAGTCAACGAATCCTGTTTCTATTCTTTCGGTTGTTTCCGACAATGATGAAGCAGAAACAAATATTGTAAAAGCGCGAACCAAGTTGGAGGAATTTGTAAAACATGCCTCTGATTTTGAAACAAAAGTAAATATCACCACAACAATCGATCACAACGTAGCGAGTGGAATTGCCAGAATTTCAAGAGAAATTATTGCCGATATTATTATTTTAGGTTGGCCGCAGCGCGAAGGCTTTCTGAATAGTTTACTCGGAAAAAAAATAGATATTATTTTAAACAATACCGACAAAACAACATTTGTTTGTCAGTTAGAAAAGCCATTAGTACTAAATAAAAGAATTGTTGTTGCCGCACCACCTTTAACCGAACACGAAAATGGTTTTGAATTATGGGTTAAAAAAATAGCTATACTGGCTCAGGAGCTTAGCATACCCATAGTTTTATATTGCAATGAAATAACAGGAAAAACCATTGAAAAATTAGCCAAGTCGCTTAAACTTACAGCATCTGTTTCCATAAAATTATTTACAGATTGGGAAGATTTTTTGATTTTATCGAGAGATGTACACGAAGAAGATTTATTTATATTGGTATCTGCTCGAAAAGGAGCCGCTTCGTACACAGGAGTACTCTATAAATTACCAATGAAACTGGAAAAACACTTTGCATCGAACAGCAGATTCATCATTTATCCTCAAACACAAATTGACAACATTGGTAAAGAACAGTTCAACGATATTTCAACTGAACCACTAAACAAAGGAATTGAAATAGTACAAAAATTTGGTAAAGGCATTAGCTCTGTTTTTAAAAAGAATGATAATCTGTAAAGCCCGTGTTTACCTTTATCCCTAATGAGAGAATTCCTCTCTAATTCATTATTTATCTTATCAGCGTCAAAAACCCTTTCAAGTCGTATTGTTCTCCATCATCACCCGCAGCTTTTAACAAGTAATAATAAGTGCCATCGGGAACAGCAACCCCATTATTATTTCTGCCATCCCAACTACCATTTACAGAATTATATTCGTAAATCTTCAATCCCCATCGGTCATATATTTGTACAGACAATGAAGCTAAGCCCTTCGACTTTACTAAAAAAATATCGTTAACAAGATCGCCATTGGGAGTAAAAACATTCGGTACAACTATCAAGGATTTTTCGCTCACTTTTATAAAGTCGTAAGTTAGCGAGTCAATACAGCCAAACGAATTAGTTACATATAGTTTAACAATATAGTGTCCGGGATCTTTATAAATGTGGGTAATATTGAAAGTAGTATCCTGTATGCTATCTCCAAGCATCCATTTATATAAAGTTCCGCCTGTACTTGTGTTAGTAAAATAGACCGTAAGTGGATTCGTTCCGGAAGTTGGGCTTGGTGTAAATCCGGCTTTGGGTTTAGGTAAGGCAATCACCGTTGTTGTTTTAACAATTGAACAACCATACTGATCTGTTACTGTTACAATATATTGTCCTGCCGACAATCCTGTGGCACCTGATGCGGTAGTTACTCCCGGCGACCAGGCATAAGTGTACGGAACTGTACCGCCTGTAGGATTAACGTCAACTGTACCGGTATTGTTTAAGCATCCCGAATGAGTTGAGTCAATTGTTGCAGTTAGTGCAAGTAACGATTCTTTTACAACAACTGTTATAACTGTATCGCAGCCATAAGCATCCTTCACAGTAACGGTATAAGTTCCGCCCGGAAGCCCTGAAGCTACAGATGTTGTATCGCCTGATGGTGACCATAAATAGGTGTATGGTGTAGTGCCTCCGCCGGTTGTTAAAGATACCGTTCCATCTTTTGCGCCTTTGCAGGTTACAGCTTTAATATTTGCAACTCCTGCGGTCATACGTGATGTTGATTCTTTTACCGTAGCAGATGTTGATTGAGTGCAACCATTTTTGTCAGTAACAGTAACAGTATAAGTTCCGCCCGAAAAATTTTTTCCGGTTACCGCTGTTCCACCCGACGGTGCCCAAGTATATTTATATGGTGCTGTACCCCCTGATGGTAGTGCAACAATAAACCCATCTTTGCTACCGGTGCATGTAACATTGGTTGGTGTTGCTGCAACCGTAAGTGGCGCTAGCGGCTGTTTTATTGTTACGTTTACAGCGCCCGTACATCCACTTACATCCGACACAACAACTGAATAGAATCCTGCATTTAACCCACTAATGTCTTGAGTAATTTGTGAGTTCGACCAATTATAAGTGTAAGGCTGTGTACCACCGGTTACAGTAAGATCAATACCTGCCGTGCTGTTAGAAAAGCAGTCAACATTTGTAATTAAGGTATCTAATTTTAGTGGGGCAGAAATAACAATTGTTACGTCGTCACTCGAAGGTGGGCAGGGTGGATTGCTGATCGTCCAACGGAAAACATGTGTTCCTACACCAAGTCCAATCACACCTGAAGTTGGATTAGATGAGTTAGCGATTGTTGCCGATCCGCTCACGAGCGTCCAAGTTCCGGTACCTACAACCGGTATATTACCTGCTAAAATAGCGCTTGAGTTTGTTGGACATTGTAATT
>JADLGT010000216.1 GCA_020849195.1 Bacteroidia bacterium | reverse complement strand
TGCAACAAGTGTTACGCAATGATTTGAGAATCCTGATAATGTCGGCTACAATTGATGTCGAAAAATTAGCCACTCTTTTTAATAATGCTCCTGTGGTAACTTGCGAAGGTCGGCAGTTTCCCGTTAAACTAAATTATATAAATGTAGATGACAAAAATCCGATATGGGATAATGTTGCACGTGTCGTGAAAAAAGCCTTGGTAGAAAATAAAGGCGATGTGCTGGTGTTTTTACCCGGTGCAAGAGAAATTCATCGCACACAGGAACTGATTGAGAAAGAACTTGTAGGCGCAATTTGTTATGCTTTATATGGCGATCTTTCGCAACAGCAACAACAACAGGCTATACAGCCTGATTCAAATGGTCGAAGGAAAATAGTTTTAGCTACTTCTATAGCCGAAACTTCGCTCACCATTGAAGGTGTAACTGTGGTCATTGACTGTGGCTACTCACGCGTAGCTCGATTTGATTTACGAACAGGTCTTACACGATTGGAAACCGTACGTGTTACCAAAGATGCTGCCGATCAGCGGGCAGGACGGGCAGGCAGATTAGCTCCGGGAGTATGCTACAGATTGTGGAGCGAGGGAACTCATCTACATCTTAATGCACACCGCAATCCGGAAATTGCTGATGCCGACCTTGCGCCTTTGCTTCTTGAGCTTTCTAATTGGGGTGTAAATAATGTAGCCGAGCTAAGGTGGGTAACTCCTCCTCCTCAGGGCGCTGTAAAGCAAGCCGGTGAATTGCTTCAGCAGCTTGGTGCAATGAGTGGTGCAGCTATAACACAACTCGGAAAAAACATGATAAAACTTCCCGCACATCCGCGTATTGCACATCTGTTGATAGAAGCACAAGCGGAGGATAAAAAACAAAAACAAAATAAATTCGCTCCACTTGCTTGCGATATTGCAGCTTTACTTGAAGAGCGCGATCCTTTATCAAAAGAATCGGGAACCGATCTTGTATTACGAATTGAAACATTACACAAATGGCGAAAAAAAGAACGAGTAATTGCCGATAAAAATATACTTGAACGGATAGATCGGCTTGCGTCGTCGTGGAGAAAAATATTAAAAACTGAAGCAGACAATACTATTTGTGCAGTAACAGATACAGGTAAATTACTTGCAGCGGCTTACCCCGAACGTATTGCAAAGCAACTGAATAAAAATAGTTCTCGCTATCGTTTAGCCAATGGTCGTATTGCAAAACTGAACGAAACCGATCCTATTACACGTGAAGAATGGATTGCCATTGCGCATATAGATGCCGGAAGTAGTGAAGGAAAAATTTTTCTTGCCGCTCCACTTAATTACGAAGATGTGTTACATAAAGCAGAGCTAAAAGAGGTACTAACCTGGGACAATCAGAAAGGAATAATAGTGGCTGAAGTAGAAACCCGTATAGGCAACATTATTATAGAACGAATTCCGCTTGATAAAATAGACGAGCAACAAAAGATGAAAGTGCTGTGTGATGCGATACGTGAACACGGACTAAACAATATGTTCAACCTAACTGATGAAATTTCGGCTTGGAAAACGAGAGTAATGGCGCTACGCACATGGAGACCCGAGGAGGGCTGGCCGGATGTAAGCGACGATAAATTATTGAGCACCGTTGAAGAATGGTTAAGTCCTTATTTAATAAATATAAATAAACGCGATGAATTACAGCGCATCGATATCGGCACAATCCTTTTTGGTATTTTGCCATGGGAGTTACATTCAAAACTGGATATGTTGGCTCCAAAAAATTTAAAAGTACCCAGTGGTTCAGCAATACCGTTAATTTATTTTGCAGATGGCCGACCACCCGAGATGGCTGTGCGCTTACAAGAAGTTTTTGGAATGATGGAAACGCCTACTGTAAACGAGGGTCGGAACAAGGTACTTTTACATTTACTTTCGCCGGCTCGCCGACCGGTGCAGGTAACGCAGGACATAAACAGCTTTTGGCACAATACATATTTCGAGGTGCGAAAGGAATTACGTGTTCGTTATCCAAAACATTCCTGGCCCGAAGACCCTTGGACAGCAGTGGCCGTAAGAGGAGTGAAGAGAAAATCGTAATGCGAGTGCGGATACTGTAAAAGAGAAAAAAATAGAAATTATGTGGCAACTAAAATCCCATATCTTCCTGATCGTCTTGCTGACGATGATCTTTTTTACGCTTAAACATTGATGCATCTGCTTTTCCAAAGCGAATCATGGCGGTAAACTTTACATAACGTGTTTCGCGTCGCCCCCAGCTATTCTGTATATATTGATCGGTATTGATGTAAGTACCTCTGCCCTTAGTATTAAAAATATCGCTTACACTGAAAGTAAGGGTAATAAATTTTTTTATTTCTTTGCTCAGTCCGCAATCGGCAAAATAAATTTCACTGCTTTTCCCCTGTGGTATAATTTTAGGCGATTGATAATTACCCGACAACTGAAGTGAAAAATTTTTAGGCAGGCGGTAAATCATGTTAAGCTTAGTTGTATAGTTAAATCCTTTGTTGCTGAAATTATTACTGTTGTATGTGGCATCAATAAACACATAAAATAAATTCATATTAAATGTGGTTTCAAAATTTTTAAACAATGTGTATTTAAATGTATTGTCCATACCAATAGTATTACTTTGTTTTCCATTTATACTGGTTGATATAAGAACAGATGAATCGGCTTTGGAAGTATAGGTGTAAGAAGTAATGGGGCTTTGTGTATTACGCGCAAAAAAAGTAAACAACAGATTTCCTTTGTTAAGAGTTTGGTTAAAATTAAGTTCGCCCATTGTAATAAATTCCGGAGTAAGACTTGGATTACCAATGGAATAATTTTTGGCATCGCTGGCCATGATAAAGGGCATACGCTGGTGGAAGTTGGGGCGATTTATTTTTCGTGAAATATTAAATTGCAGTTCTTGTTTATCGTTAAATGGTTTACTGATGAAAATACTTGGAAATACAGCATTCATAATATTGTTAAGGGCATTGGGGTACGAATAATGAAATGAAGAATCGTTCCGATTGGTAAGAATACCTTTGTAGTACGACTCTTCAAAACGCAGTCCGAGCATATAATTTATTTTTTTGTATCGCATGGAATAATTGATGTAAGCGGCATTTACAAGGTCTTGTATTTGGTAATGCGAAGTAAGGTACTGGTTAACAATATAACTATTCAACGAATAATCGTAAGTATCAATATCAAGCGCCTGATAGCTTGGCTTATAGTTTGAGCGAAGACCCAATTCAAGTTTTGTGCTGTCGTTAATCGGATTTACAAAATCGCTTTGAATGGTAAGCATCGTGTTCTGATTAGTGCCGTCATTGTGTTGCAGTAATGGATTGTCGGCAATTAGTGTACCATCGGACAGGTAGTTATAGGTAGTGAAGCTACTCGGGCTTTTAGATGAGCCAATGCTGTAATTAATGTCGGCTGTCAGCTCTTCTCCTTTTTTCAAAAATGTTTTACGATGGTGCAATTTTGTTGTGTAATTTACAAAACGAACATTTGTGTTAGTTATGCGGTCGCCACTGGTAAGTACACTGCGCGCACCGTCGGTTGTTTCAAAAGTTTGGTTATTGTACGAGTCAAAAGTTCCTGTAACATAATTTTCCGAAAGCGATAAGGTGTTGTGATTATTCATGTAATAATCCATACTGGCCGATCCCATTTGAAAACTATTTTGATAGCGATTATGATCGTAAGTGTTATAATATCCTGTTGTAATGCCGTTGTATAAATTGGAGCGATTAGAATAACCCGGCACCGGATTCATCAGCGAATGGTAGGTATATACAACTGAAAATCCGATTGGTTTTTCTTTCACGTTTAATGAAACCATAGCATTGTAATGGTCGTTAGTTCCAACTCATCCGGTAGCTATACCATTGTAGCCCGGCTTGCTATTGCTCTTCATCACAATATTAATGATGCCGCCTGTTGCGTCGGCCTGATATTTTGCTGATGGATTAGTAATAACCTCCACTTTATCTATTTGATCGGCAGGAATCATGTCGAGTGTAAGATTGGTGGGGCGGCCGTCAACATAAATGGTAGCGTTGTTTTGACGCAGTTGTGCATTCCCGTTTTCATCCAATGTTACTGAAGGTATATTTTTCATTACATCTGTAGCAGTCCCCCCTCGCGAAACAATGTTTTTATCCACATTAAATATTTTTCTATCAATGCCAATTTCCATTACACTTTTTTCTTCCACCACCTCGGCTGCTTTCAGTAATGTTTCTTCTGCTATAAGTTTTATGTCTCCAACATCTTGCTCCTCATTTTTTGGAATAATCATAACTGTCTGTTGAAAATCTTTATATCCTATAAAAGTTACTTTCAGAGTAAGACGACCGAAGGGAATATTCTCAAAACTGAACTCGCCATTCATTTTGGT
>JADLGT010000215.1 GCA_020849195.1 Bacteroidia bacterium | reverse complement strand
CTCTTCCATTTGTAGCAAGTGCCCAAAAGGGAATGAGCGAACCTCGCATACCAAATATGCGCGGCATTATGTCGGCCAAAACAAAACCATTGCAGGCTATTGAACCATCGGGCGATACCAAATTAACATCTTCGGTTGCTTTTGAACTTCCTCCTGCAAAACAAGCCTGCAAAATGGTAGCAGCCGACAAAATGGATGAACTGGTGGCTCTGTTGCACAACGAAGCTAAAGTGATATAAACAATTTTGGGACTTGATTTTCGACAGTTAATGTCAATGCCCGAGAAAAAAAATTAGTAACAAACTACAATTAACAAAAACTCATTATGCCTGTACTGGTATTCGCAGAAAGTTGGGATGGTAAATTCAAAAAATCGACTTTTGAAGCCGTTTCGTATGCTAATGAAATTGCAAAAAAACTTTCAACTACAGTTTCGGCTGTATCAATCGGGAACCTAAGCGATGACGAGTTGAAAATACTCGGTAAATATGGAGCAGCTAAAGTGCTTAGTATAAAAAACGATAAGTTAACTACACTTTCGTCTCAGGCTTATGCCGCGGCTATTGCCGAAGCAGCAAAAAAGGAAGCGGCTACTGTGATTGTTTTTTCTCAAACATATACCGGAAAAAATATTGCGGGTCGAGTTGCTGTTCGCCTAAAAGGCGGGTTGGCAGCGGGAGTTGTTGCATTGCCTTCGGCTATTGCGCCATTCACCGTTCGTAAAAAATGTTTTTCGGGAAAAGGATTAACCGATGTTGTAATATCATCCGACATTAAACTGCTTGCACTTACGCCTAATGCTTTTGGAGTTATTTCCGGAGATGGAAATGCTTCGGTTGAAATTTTCAACCCGGCTGTGAGCGACAACGAACTTAAAACAAAAGTGAAGGAGACGAAAAAGACTTCAGGAAAAATTGCACTTACTGAAGCCGAACTTGTTGTTTCAGCGGGTCGCGGATTAAAAGCTCCCGAAAACTGGGGCATTATTGAAGACTTGGCCAATGCGCTTGGAGCGGCAACAGCATGTTCGAAACCTGTGGCCGATGTTGGTTGGAGACCACACCACGAGCATGTTGGACAAACAGGAATAACCATTGGTCCCAACTTGTATATAGCCATAGGCATATCGGGTGCCATACAACATTTGGCCGGAGTTAGCTCATCAAAAGTTATAGTAGCCATAAACATTGATCCTGAAGCTCCGTTCTTTAAAGCAGCAGATTACGGTGTTGTTGGCGACGCATTTGAGGTGGTGCCGAAATTAACAGAGGCAGTAAAAAAATTTAAAGCGTAATCACTAAACCTCAGCTATACAAACAGCGTTTACTATTCGTTGGTGTAATTAATGAAAAAACTAAAGCTCGACATAGTTGGTTTATCGTACAGCCAAACACAATCCGGTGCGTATGCGCTTGTGTTAGGTGAAGCAAAGGGAAAAAGAAGGCTGCCTATTATTATAGGTGGATTTGAAGCACAAGCCATTGCCATTGAACTGGAAAAAATGACACCAAGCCGACCATTAACACACGATTTATTTAAAAGCTTTTCCGATGCATTCAGTATAACTATAAAAGAAGTTATTATTTACAATTTGGTTGAAGGGATTTTTTTTGCAAAGCTTATCTGCGACAGCGGAGAAAAAGAAATAGAGATTGATGCCCGCACATCGGATGCAATTGCCATTGCCGTGCGTTTTCAATGCCCAATCTATACGTATGAATTTATTTTGTCATCGGCAGGAATTATTCTCGATGAAGAAAACGCAACAATAGAAACGGGCACCAAAGAGGAACCCCAACTTGCCGAAAAGAGTGAAGACGATTCCGACTTCAGAAAAAAATCGAGCGAAGAACTAAAAGAGCTGCTTAAAAAAGCGCTCGACGATGAGCAGTACGAGCGAGCTTCGCAGATACGCGACGAAATAAACAACAGAAAAAAATCTTAATCACCTTGCCAACAAGCAAATCAACGCTGATATTGTTCGTACTTACACAGCTTGTTATCGCTGCAACATCTACAGTTTCATTTGCTCAGAATAATTCTTTCGGCATCAAAGTAACCGAAAGCGGGCACGGTATTTACAAAGTTGAAGTTGCCAATAAACAGCAGGCAATTGGCACCTTAACCGACAGCATGAATGTGGTGAGCGCTCAAAAACTTATGCTTACAACGGATACAGTTATAGCCGACATTGGCAAAACTTTTGGTGTTGAATTTAAAATAAGCACAGGATCCGAAAACGTAATTATGCCGGTAACTTTTGTATGGGAGTTTCCAAAGATTATGAAAAATCCGCATAACGGAAAATCATTCAAAACATCCGAGATGTCGCAACTCATCATCACCAATCAACCCATGTTTCACAGCTATACATTGGATTACGATTACGAATTTGTGGAGGGATTGTGGAAATTTAAAGTGCTGTACAATGGCACCGAAATATACAGGCATTTGTTTTTGTTACAACTACCCTTGTGATTCCCTTTTGAAAACTTGTTAATTTCTTTTACCACTCAGTATTCGCATTGAGTTTAACTTTATGCGAAACTTAAATCCTATAGTTATGAAATTTTTTATTGACACTGCAAACCTTGCCCAAATTAAAGAAGCACAAGACTTGGGCGTTTTAGATGGAGTAACCACCAACCCATCATTAATGGCTAAGGAAGTAATAAAAGGACAAGAAAATATTTTGAAACATTATGTTGATATATGCAAGATTGTTTCCGGTGATGTGAGCGCCGAAGTTATTTCAACCGATTTTGACGGCATTGTAAAAGAAGGAGAGGCGCTTGCCAAATTACATAAACAAATTGTGGTT
Organism: Bacteroidia bacterium; assembly: GCA_020849195.1. Classification (GTDB taxonomy): domain Bacteria; phylum Bacteroidota; class Bacteroidia; order JABDFU01; family JABDFU01; genus JABDFU01. The sequence continues at coordinate 10,318 of JADLGT010000215.1, read as the reverse complement.
AAAGTGCCAATGATAAAAGAGGGAGTTAAAGCAATTAATTATTTTACCGGAAAAGGAATACGTACCAACTGCACACTTGTATTTTCGGCCGGACAAGCCCTGCTGGCCGCCAAGGCAGGAGCAACTTATGTATCACCTTTTATTGGCAGGTTAGACGATGTTTCGACAGATGGCTTGAGATTGATTGAAGACATACGTACCATTTACGACAATTACGGATTCAAAACGCAAATATTAGCCGCATCTGTTCGCCATCCAATGCACATTATTAATTGCGCCATGCTTGGTGCCGATGTAGCTACTTGTCCGCTGAGTGCCATAACAGCACTTTTAAAACATCCGTTAACCGACTCGGGTCTTGCTCAGTTTTTGGCTGACGCTAAAAAATAATTTTAATTATAGGCAATTTTTGCAGAGACTATAAAAGATGATTAAACACTTAATAACAGTTTTTGTTTTGACCTCTTTCATTACTGAAGTTTCAAGTCAAAACAATCGTATAAATACGCACGAAACTATTGGGTGGTATAATTATTTTGGCACTTTCAAATTGTCAAATAAAGTTGGAATTCACAGCGAATATCAATGGCGTAGAGAAAACATTATTACCAATTGGCAACAAAGCCTTTTACGAGTTGGTCTAAATTATCAATTAAACCATCGAATTTTATTTAGAGTGGGTTATGCTTGGGTTGAAACTTTTTCGTATGGCGAAATACCCATAAATAGACTTGGGAAAGATTTTACAGAACACAGAATATTTGAAATGGTACAAATGTCTTATAAGGAAGGTCTTGTCGATTTTTTACATCGCTTTATGATAGAGCAAAGATTTATTGGACATCATAGCTCTGCCATTGTTGAAAAGGAAGATCAATTTCCTTTATTAAACAGAATGAGATATATGATAAGACTACAAGTTCCTTTGAAGGGAAGTGAAATAAAAGACAAATCACCTTATGTTTCCATTTATGACGAAATATTTATTGGATTTGGAAAGAATGTTAATGCGAACATCTTTGACCAAAATAGAATTGGTGTTTTATTAGGTTATCAGTTCAAAAAAAATGTAAGAATTGAAGGTGGATATTTAATTCAAATCATTCAATTTGGCAGACAAATAAACGGAAAAAATGTATTTCAAAATAACAATGGATTAATTGTAAACGCTAATTTTAATTTTGATTTATCGAAAAAAGAAAAGTAAAATTGCCTACAAGAAAGATTTGACAAAATGGGAAAAGCGTACTGTACAAATCCAACATTTATACGCCTACCAACATTTTTGAATCATTAAACATTGCTATTTCTAATGCATCCACTTGGCCAAAATCCAAACCGTTGTACATACCGCTAAAAAATTTGTTGCGATTTGCTCCTGCTCTACCATGTTATTAAAAATTCATCCTGATAATCCAAATCCCAGAGAAATGAAGCAGGTAGTAGAGTGCCTGAGCGACGGAGGTCTTGTGATTTATCCTACCGACACGGTTTACGGAATGGGTTGCGATATTTTTAAGCAAAAATCTATTGAACGCATTGCTCGCATAAAAGGTATTAATCCGGAAAAAGCAAATTTTTCTATTATTTGTTACGATTTAAGTCACTTATCCGATTTTACAAAACCCATCGACAACCGTATATATAAAGTAATGCGAAAAGCTTTACCCGGTCCGTTTACATTTATACTGGAAGCCAACAGCAATATTCCTAAAATATTTAAAGCACGTAAAAAGACGATAGGCATACGTATTCCAAATAATAAAATTGCACTTCAATTGGTACAACAACTCGGTAATCCTATAGTAAGCACATCAATACACGATGATGACGAAATTATGGACTACACCACCGACCCCGAACAAATCCATGAGAAATACAAAAACACTATAGATATTGTAATTGACGGAGGCTATGGCCACACCATAGCTTCAACCGTTATTGATTGCTCAAACAATAACTTTACTGTAGTAAGAGCTGGCTTGGGCAGGTTGGAAGAATTTATGTAAACTCCTTCTCAATAAAATTGTGTGCGTTAATCCCTATTGAACCATAGGTTCAACCGCTCTTTCGGACAATTTTTCAAATTCAATTATAAAATCTCGGTTAATATTTTTGTATTTTGCTTTTCGGTTTTCTTTATTACATTTAGTTACAAGATAAATAGTTCATCTATGAGAAAAACAAAACACCTACTCGCCTGTTTAATAGTAGCATTACTGATTACACTCCAATCCTGCGGCAGTTCCTCTTCCGGAAGAGGCGGACATCATAAGCCTTTAAAGCATAGGGATCATACTTGGGGGCAATTCGGCTAAACCTTTTAAAATAGTGTGTACTTTTTTAATTCATAACCTCTGTTTAAATCGTACATATCCATCTGCACATCAATATTACGACGACGTAAACCGCAGAACCCAAACAAGTACCCAATTTCAGTAGAACTATTTTTATATGCGCTTTAAAAAAGTAAAAGAACCTGAACAAGCCGGCAGCGATCTTGGATTTGGTAATAAAGACGGAGGGAATGCCCGCGGACTAAATAAAGACGGCAGCTTTAACGTAATTCGTAAAGGTGTTCCGCTACTCAACAAGTTTGAAACATTCCATGCACTCATCTCTATGTCATGGATAAAATTTTATTTAACTGTATTTTCACTTTACTTCATTGTCAACTTATTATTTGCAGCACTTTATATGCTTGCCGGAATTGAAAATCTTGCGGGAATACAAGGCATTACTTATATTGATAAATTTTGGGAGTCGTTTTTCTTCAGCTCGCAAACACTTACTACCCTTGGTTATGGTAGAATAAGCCCGGTAGGAGAACTCGAAAATTCTATTGCATCTGTCGAATCAATGATTGGACTGATGAGCTTTGCTTTAGTTACAGGTTTGGTTTACGGTCGTTTTTCCAGACCCGGCGCTCGTATAAAATACAGCCGCGTTGCATTGATTGCCCCTTACAAAAACACTACAGCTTTTATGTTTAGGTTAGTCAACGAACGCCGCAACCAATTAATTGAAGTTGAAGCGGGAGTAACGTTTTCAGTTCGTAATAAAGAAAACAATAAAATCAGAAATTTTTACGGATTGAAATTGGAGATAACAAAAATAAATTTCTTTCCGTTGAGCTAGACAGTCGTTCATCCCATTGACGAAAATAGTCCCATGTGGGGGCTAACTGATGAAGACCTGAAAAATATGGATGCAGAATTTATTACTCTCATAAAAGCTTTTGATGACGCTTTCTCGCAAACCGTATATTCGCGCAGTTCTTATAAATATAAAGAAGTGGTTTGGGGGGCTAAATTTATTCCGATGACCGAGTACACCGGCAATGGTGTTATTCTGAACATCGACCAAATTAACAATTACGAAAAGGCTAACCTTCCAGTGCAACAAACAGAAAAGTCCTAATTCAAAACAATAAACAGAAAATTTTCTCCCTGCTAGTTGTGCCTTCATTCTAAGGCCATGCTAAAATACTTTTCAATTTTTTATCAATAAATTTTCACTTCATTCAATTTGTTTTAATAATTTAGTACGCATCAAAAAAACTTACAGCAGCGAAATAGCCATAAATTTTCGGTATTCAATCCGACATTTTCAATATAGCCTGTTCTCTGTCTGTCAACAGGAAGACATCTGACAATTAAAAACTTAAAAAAAACAAAAAACATGAAAGTATCAGTTATAGGAGCAGGCAATGTAGGAGCAACCTGTGCCGACGTGGTAGCACACAAAGAATTAGCTAACGAAGTAGTATTAGTCGATATTAAAGAAAATTTTGCCGAGGGAAAAGCCCTTGACATGTGGCAAACATCGCCAATCAATATGTACGATACACGTATAAAGGGATCGACAAATGATTATTCAAAAACAGCAAACTCCGACGTAGTTGTAATAACTTCGGGTTTACCCCGTAAGCCCGGCATGAGCCGCGATGATCTTATTTCGACCAATGCTGGAATTGTAAAATCGGTTACCGAAAACGTAATCAAACACTCTCCAAAAGCTATCATAATTGTTGTGTCAAATCCACTCGATGTAATGACCTATTGCGCTTACCTTACAGCACGTATCGATTCGAAACGGGTTTTCGGCATGGCCGGAATACTTGACACTGCACGCTATAAAGCATTTTTAGCGGAAGCATTAAACTGTTCACCTAAAGACATACAAGCAGTGTTGATGGGTGGCCACGGCGACACAATGGTTCCGCTGCCACGCTACACCACTGTTGGCGGCATACCCGTTACCGAACTTATTGCAAAAGATAAATTAGATGCCATTATTGAACGCACCAAAAAAGGTGGCGGCGAAATTGTAAACCTATTGGGCACATCGGCTTGGTATGCGCCCGGCGCGTCGGCTGCACAAATGGTTGAAGCTATTGTTCGCGACCAGAAACGTATATTTCCGGTGTGTGCGTGGCTGCAAGGTGAATACGGATTGAAAAATGTTTACTTAGGCGTTCCTGTGAAACTTGGAAAAAATGGTATTGAAGAAATTATTGAATTGAAACTTAACGATGATGAGAAAAAACTACTTACCGCATCATCAAAAGCAGTTAAGGAGGTTATGGACGTTTTGGACAATATGAATAAGGCAGTAGCAAAATAAATTTTCCTTGATTTTGAATAGGCTATTATAGGTTAAGTACGTTCATCTCATTTACCTGTATTCCTTACTTAAACAAAGCTTTTTCATCTGTGCTGATTTTATAAACTTATACGACAAAAAATATATTACAATGTACCAACTCACATTAACCACACATAAAATCGTAGTATTACTTTTTTTACTTATTTACCTTGTAAAAACTATTTTACTGCTAGCCAACAAAAAAGAACAACTAAGCAAATTCACCAAAATTTTCAAAGTTCCGGAAATGGTAATCAGTTTTTTATTTTTGGCTACCGGTCTATTTATGCTTACACAGGGCGCTGCATTAAAAACGCTGATGACAATAAAACTTGTAGCCGTATTAGCTTCTATTCCACTTGCAATTATTGGATTTAAAAAATCGAACAAAGCATTAGCATTTGTTGCGCTAGTATTAATTATTGGAGCCTACGGATTGGCCGAAGTGAGAAAAAAGAAATTGGAAACTCCTGCAAACAATCCGGGCGAGTTGACTAACGGTCAAACCATTTATACACAATTATGCGTTCGCTGCCATGGCGAAGATGGCAAAGCAGAACTGATGGGTGCAAGCAACCTATCGCTATCGCAGATGGATGATGCCGCTATAAGCGAAATAATTATTAACGGAAAAAACACAATGCCTAAATTTGGCGACCAACTGAATAAGGAACAACTAGCCTCTGTTGTTCAACACATTAAAACGCTCCGTAAATAATTTATGGAGAAAAGATTATCGCGCAGAAAAATAATTGTAAGCACTGCTAAACAACCTGAAAACGCTGTTCTGGTAGGCCTTATCGGTCGGATGCAAGATGAGCGAGAAATAAAAGACTACCTTGATGAACTTGAATTTTTAGCTTCAACAGCCGGAGTTATCACCTTAAAACGTTTTACACAGCGCCTCGACAAGCCCGACATTCGTACGTTTGTGGGATCGGGGAAAGTGCAGGAAATAAAAAAATATGTGTTTGAAAACAATATTTCCCTGCTCATTTTCGACGACGAGTTGTCGCCCTCGCAAATACGTAACCTTGAAAAAGAACTGGAACGAAAAGTTTTAGACCGTACAAATCTCATCCTCGATATTTTTGCTGCCCGCGCACAAACAGCCCACGCCAAAACACAGGTAGAGTTGGCTCAATATCAATACTTATTACCACGCTTAACAGGAATGTGGACTCACCTCGAACGTCAACGCGGAGGAATAGGTATGCGTGGTCCGGGCGAAAAAGAAATTGAAACCGACAGGCGAATTGTTCGCGACCGCATAGCTTTGCTCAAAGACGAACTCGAAAAAATTGATCGGCAAATGTCCTCGCAACGAAAAAATCGCGGAGAGCTGATTCGTGTGGCATTAGTGGGCTACACAAATGTCGGCAAATCAACTATTATGAATATGCTCAGCAAATCGGAAGTGTTTGCCGAAAATAAATTATTCGCCACGCTTGATACTACCGTTAGAAAAGTGGTGATTGAAAACGTGCCTTTTTTACTTTCAGATACCGTCGGATTTATCCGAAAACTCCCGACTCATTTGGTAGAGTCATTCAAATCTACACTTGATGAGGTGCGCGAGGCAGATATTCTTCTACACGTGGTTGATATTTCTCACCCAAAATTTGAAGACCAAATTAATGTTGTTAACCAAACGCTTGTTGATATTAAGGCACACGACAAACCAACGGTATTGGTGTTTAATAAAATTGATGCTTATAAATTCGAAGAAAAAGATCACGATGATCTAACGCCGGTTACCCAAGAAAATCTTTCCCTTGAACAACTCAAAAAAAGTTGGATGAGTAAACTTACACTTACCTGCATTTTTATTTCGGCAACTCACAAACAAAACATCAATGAACTTAAAAATCTGTTGTACAATATGGTAAAGGAAATGCACACCAAACGCTATCCCTACAATAACTTATTGTACTAATATGGCTTGCTTACGTATCGCAAATATCTAATTATCAGCATATTAAATTTGATTTTATAGGTCAAAGTTTGGCAAAAAACGCCTAATTTTGTATCCCTCAAAAAAAATCACGAAAAATTCATGGTTTTAGGTGGGCTACTTTGACAAACAATGATTAACCACATTGAAGGTAAACTTTCGGAAAAAACACCAACTTATGCAGTGGTTGACTGTAATGGGCTTGGCTATCAACTTCATATTTCGCTCAACACATATTCAAAATTGCCCGGTAGTGGAACTTGCAAATTGTTTGCCGAACAAATGTATGTACGCGACGATATGCCAAAACTTTTCGGCTTTGCCGATATACAGGAACGACAATTATTCAGGCATCTTGTTTCGGTTTCGGGAGTAGGTGGAACAAGTGCTATCATGATGCTTTCATCGCTTTCGGCACACGAAATAGAACAAGCTATTTTAACGGGAAATGTTTCCGTGCTAAAAAGCATAAAAGGCATCGGCGAAAAAACAGCACAACGAATAATTGTAGATTTAAAAGGAAAACTTGGAAAAAGCGGGCTTTCGCCTGATTTTATGGTAGTTGCAAGCAATAATAACCGCGAACAAGCGTTATCAGCTTTGGTAATGCTGGGGTTTGCAAAAAATGTAGCTGAAAAGGCTTTGGATAAAATAATAACCAACTCAGGTTCTGAACTTAATGTTGAAGAGTTGATAAAAGCCGCATTAAAAAACCTCTAACTAACCCAAGGGTCTATAGCCAAATAATTACCTAAAAATTACGAGTAAATCTGTCGCGAAGACTTTTATCTATTCATTCGCACATGGCAGTGTATTGTAATAAAATAAAATTGGCTAAAAGTTTTTTAAAATACACATTTGTTACAACGGCATCGGCTGCAGTGTTGTCGGCATTTATAGGCGCCGGCGCTAAAGATCGCTCCACCCACACCTATCCGTCATTCGACGACGACAATAGTACACCTGTTGTAGAAACTACTCCGCCCGATTCGCCCAATGTTGATCCGATAAAATATAAATTCAAAGACGAGTCGATTCAGGATCCACTTAACTATCCCAACGGTGGCGGCTTAAAATTAAACGACCCATCAAACATCAAAAAAGAAGTTGTTTATGATCCTAGTACCGGACAGTACAACATCACGCAAAAAATGGGTGAACAAGATTACCGTCCACCAACATTTATGACGCAGGACGAATACATGGATTACCAACTGCACAAACAGGTGAAAAGCTATTGGAAACAGCGTACCGGGGCCGAGTCGATGAATCAATCCAGCCGTGCTTTAATTCCAAAACTACATGTTAATAGCGAATTATTTGATCGGGTATTTGGCGGAAATACCGTTGATATACGCCCGCAAGGAACAGCACAACTTATTTTTGGAGTGAATAATTCAAGAACTGAAAATCCGATACTGCCTGTGAGGCAGCGAAGCATTACCACATTTAACTTCAACGAAAAAATACAGCTTAATGTGATTGGAAAAATTGGCGATAAATTAAAACTCACCACTAATTACAACACCGAAGCAACATTTGATTTTGAAAATCAAATGAAGATTGAGTACAACGGCCATGAAGATGAAATCATTAAAAAAATTGAAGCAGGAAATGTAACGTTGCCGCTTACCGGAAGCCTTATTACCGGTAGCACAAGCTTGTTTGGTATTAAAACACAATTGCAGTTTGGACGACTTACAGCAACAACTCTACTTTCGCAGCAAAAGGGTAAAAAATCGGAGATAAATGTTACAGGCGGCGCACAAATAACTCAGTTTGAAGTAACCGGCGATAATTACGAATCGAACCGACACTATTTTCTTTCACAATTTTTCAGAGAACGATTCGACACGGCATTAAGCAAATTACCTTTTATTCAATCAACAATAAACATTTCGAAAATGGAAGTGTGGGTTACCAACCGTAGCAGCATTACTACCGATTTGCGTAACATTGTTGCCTTTGCCGATTTGGGCGAAGACTCGGCTCACGTATCGACATACACCAAACCATTTATTGTTGACAGCGCAGGCTATTATCCCAAAAACGGAGCGAATAATTTATACCATCAATTAGCTGATACGATGACCGGCTACTTGAAATCGCGCGACATCAACAAAATTGCGGCACTGCTTCCGGGACAATACGCCATTTCGCGAGATTACGAAAGCATACAATTGGCACGGCGATTAGCTCCAACCGATTACACGATCAATCAGAAACTTGGATATATTTCTTTAAACCAGGCACTAAACTATGATGAAATTTTGGGTGTTGCATTTCAATATACTGTTGATGGAAAGACGTATCAGGTTGGAGAGTTTTCAACCGATGGTATAGAAAGTCCGAAACCACTTATCGTAAAACTTCTGAAAGGAACAATTACAAACCCCCGACTACCATTATGGGATCTAATGATGAAAAATATTTACTCCATTGGGGGCTATCAAATCAATCCACAAGATTTTCAGTTGGCAGTATGGTACAATAATATTTCTACCGGTGTAGATATAAATTTTTTACCGGACGGACCAATGAAAGGGAAACCATTAGTACAGGTAGTTGCACTCGACCATTTAAACCTAAATGGCGATGCAGCACCCGATGGAGTGTTCGACTTTTTAGATGGCATCACTATCATTTCATCAAACGGCCGTATTGTTTTTCCTGTGGCCGAGCCGTTTGGAAAATATTTGTATAACCGTATTGCAAATACAGCGCCGGGCGATCCTACTACCATGGCTAACGCAGAAAAGTACGCCTACTTTCAATTGTACGACTCTACAAAAACAATTGCTTTACAATATCCCGACAAAAACCGCTTTAAGCTAAAGGGTCAATACAAATCATCTTCAAGTTCGGAAATATCATTGAATACAGTCAACGTTCCTCAAGGATCGGTAACTGTTACGGCGGGGGCCATTAAACTTACCGAAAACGTAGATTATACGGTGGACTACACGTTGGGGCGAGTAAAAATTATTAATGAAGGTATTTTAAATTCGGGCACGCCTATAAAAATATCGCTCGAAAGCAATTCGTTGTTTGCACTGCAATCGAAAACAATGATGGGTGCACATTTCGACTACAAGGTGAACAAAGATTTTATTTTAGGCGGAACCATTATGCGTCTTGCCGAGCGGCCACTTACACAAAAAGTAAACATAGGCAGCGAACCTGTCAGCAATATTGTTGCTGGCATTGACGGAAATTATAAAACAGAAGCACCATTTCTAACACGACTTATTGATAAAATTCCTTTTTACAGCACGAAGCAACCCTCATACATTACTGCTTCGGGCGAAGCGGCAAGATTATTTCCGGGGCACAGTAACGCTATTGGGAAAGACGGTAATTCTTATCTCGACGATTTTGAAGGAAGTATTTCAAGAATTGATATGCGACCCATTCAGTATTGGTCCTTAGCCAGTATTCCGCAAGGGCAAAGCAGTTTATTCCCGGAGGCATCGTTATTCGATAGCCTGACAATAGGGTACAACCGTGCACGATTCAACTGGCACACACTCGACCCGTTGTTTACACGGCAAACAAGTGGTTTAACTCCGGCAAATATTGATAATGCTGCCATGTCGAAACACCCAACACGTGAAGTACTCGAAACAGAAATTTTTCCGAATAAACAATTACCTACCGGATCTGTTACGTACACAAATGTTTTCGACCTTGCCTACTTTCCATCTGAACGAGGTCCGT
>JADLGT010000214.1 GCA_020849195.1 Bacteroidia bacterium | reverse complement strand
ACACATTTTTTGTTTTTTTACGGCGCATTAACCTTCACCGTTGTTTTACAACCGTTATTATCTGTAACAATTACGTTATATATTCCCGGACATAGCGCATTCTTGTAGCGTTTATCGTAGCCATCTGGCCAGGTAAAGCTGTAGGGACTTGTACCACCTGTTGCGTTTAGCATTATCCATTCTTTGCAGCCGCAGTTGCTGCAGTTGGCTGTGCCTTTGGTGTATTGCCCTATTAATGCAGTTGGTGCAGTGATTGTAGTTGTTGAAACCGCCGTACAACCTTTACTGTCAATAACAGTTACTGTATAATTTCCGACAGCAAGATTTGTCTCGGTTGACGTGGTAATGCCATTGCTCCAAACATAATTAAAGGCAGGTGTTCCTCCTCCTGGAGTTGCAGTTACTGATCCTGTAGCAGTGCCGTTGCACGTAATATTGGTTGATGTTGCCGTTACTGTTACTGCAGGGTTTACCGTTACCACCGCTGTTGATGTAGCAGTGGCACCACCGCCATCGGTTACTTTAACTGTATAGGTAGTTGTAGAAGTTGGGCATGGGTTTATGTTTTGCGTTGTTGAGCCGGTATTCCATGAATAAGTATAGGGCTGTGTGCCACCGGTGGCGCTTGAGGTTACCGTAGCGCAAGATCCCGGACATACCGAAGTTCCGGCGGCTGTAATACTTGGTCCTGCCGAACAGTCAACAACAACAATGGTTTTAGAAAGAGTATTTGAGCAAGTGCCATCGCTTACAGTATGAGCAACGGTGTATGTTCCCGCGGTTAAAAATGTATAAGAAAAATCGGTGGTGGTGCCGCTAACATTTGTTGGAGTTATTGGTGAAATAACCCAATTATATGTTATACCCGTACCGGGAGGGGTACCCGTGTTTGTAAAATTAACAGGGGTATTGGCACACAATGCCGAATAGGTAAACGAAGTTGAAACAGTGCTAGTGGAAGTGGGCACAGTAACTGTTGTTGCCAAGGTGCACCCTTTGGAATCGGTAATGGTTACCGTGTAGATCCCTCCGGTAAGTTCACTTGAATATAGCGTTGATCCTGCGTAATAAGTTGTGCGCCCGTTCGACCACAGGTAGGTGTATGGCCCTGAGGCCCCTGTCACATTCGCTACCGCATTGCCGTTCCGGTTGTTGCAGGTAGTAGGGGTGGTTTGAAAACTAACAGGTGTCGCGTTGGGTTGAGTAATGTTAAGCGGAATAATTACCTTGCATCCGTTGGCGTCGGTAATGGTAGCAGTATAAGTAGATGCGCCTAACCCCGTTACAGTAGCAGCCGTACTGCCGGTTGACCATGTGTAGGTGTAAGGTGCTGTTCCGTTTGATGCCGAAACCGATGCGGTGCCATTGCTTGTTCCGTTACACTGCAAATTTGTTTGAGTAACCGAGGCTGTTAACGCTCCCGCCGAAGTAACTGTAACAACAGCAGTGTCTTTATTACAGTTCATATCTGTAACAATAACACTATAGGTGCCCGCGCCCAAACCCGTAACCGTAGAACCGGTTTGGCCTCCCGGAATCCAATAATAACTGTATGACGGATCGCCACCTGTAACTGTGGCGGTGGAGGTGCCGATATTACCGTTGTTACAATTACCCGTTGGAGTGGCGGTGGCTGTTACATTCAAAGCAGCCGGAGTACAAGCTGAAAGATTTACAGAAGCAAGAAATCCATTTCCGGAAGCAAGTATTTCTCCGTTAATACCCAAACACAAATCGTAAACGGCGGCGGCAGTAGCTGCGGATGATATAAATACAAGATTAGAATCATATTTTCTGACAGAATTTTGGGTTCCTACATATACGTTCCCACACGTATCTGTTACGATTCCTGAATTTCCACTTGCACTTGTTACAGAAGTCCCTCCGGGTATTGCAACAGAGCTTATCAGCGCACCGGTAGTTAAATTACGTTTTTGCAATGTTGCACCATCGGTAACAAAAAAGAATTGTCTGCTTGCTGCAACTAAATGCAAAGAGGCTGGCTGGCCGGCATTAGCGTGCCCGGTATATGACGCAAACCAATAAGTTACATTGAAACCTGCAGGAACATTAACCAACTGAGACCAGGCAGGGTTAAATATCCGTATGGTCGCATTATTTGCAGGTTGTGCTGTGGATATCCCATAATAATTACCATTAGGTGCAAGAATAACATCCCTCATATCATCACTTGAGGTACCATTAGCAGTATAAACAATAGGTACATTGTTTGACTCAAGACCTGTTGCAGGGCTAATAATATGTAAACGCGGGGACCAGGAACCTGTAAGATACAATGTTGTAACTCCGCAATCAACCAACAGCCGGTAAGGTTCTGATTCAAGAATATCGGCTACCCAAACAGCAGAGCCGGCAGGTGTTAGTTTGACGATGGTCTTGTTACCGTTAGGTGAACAATTCGAAGAACCACCGTCAAAATAAATATTTCCCTGAGCATCCACTTTAAGGTCGTCACCATAATATCCATTAAAAGTGGAACACATGTTTGGTATAGGAGTGTATGTCCATTGTAATGCTCCGGCCAGTGAAAATTTTTGCACAATAAGTACCCCGCCACTTACGTTTGACCCTCCTGAAATATAGACGTTCCCTACAGCATCTTTTTCAACTTCAAGCGCCTTATTCGAAGCCGGCATGGTAACTCCAACAGTCCATGGATCGATTATAACTGTACGGCTGTTGTTATAGTTTTTTAAATTAAACGAAACAACATTTCTGTTTACAAAAAAAGTAGAAGCGATAACAGACTTATCGGCCTCATAAAAGGTAAACGGCGCGTGATCAACAATATCGCCTAAGGCTGTAACCAGGTGAATGTTGCCTGCATCGTCTTTGTACACTTTATCGGTACCCGAAAACTTCATTTTTATTTTTGACGCATCTGCACCGGGGTGAAGTATCAATGAATACTTGATCCCTTCTTTTTCATGAAACACATATTCAACATCTATGCTCGGGTACAAATTTTTGTACGTCAGCTTTTTGTACGCCGATGCTTTATAAAACACCTTTTCGTCACCGTACGTGTAATACTCGGGCACAGGGTTTGCTGCCATTAGTTCGGCATCGGAGTTTGCGCCCAGCCACTCCATGTTAACCAAATAAACAGTGGTTTTCGTTTTCTCGGCTATCTCGCGCTCAAGCTCTCCGGGTTTTTCTTCTTTTTTTCCCTGCTTCTCTTCTTCTATCTCACGTAAAACTTCTTCAGGCAGCTCACTTTTGGTGTAGCGCCAGGTAAGACCATGTGTAGTGAAATAGATTTCCTGTCCGCCGCTGTTAATGCCGTATTTTATGCGGTGTGATGTGAGACTATTTTTTCCGTCGAACTGTCCTTTGTTTTCTATGAATACCTTATTTTGAAAAATATCGTTGCGCGACCAGCCGGCGCCGGCACTTGTCGAGCCGGATACAGCAGGTGTTTGTGCTAGTGTAGCACTAACGCATACAACTATTAAAGTTTCAACGAAAAAAGTATGGAGTTGTCTTTTCATTTTTTCTAAAAAATTTAACCGGAAAAGATTACTCGGTTGCGTATATAAACGGGTGCGGTATGTACATATTCAAATATACGTTATACAACTTTTCAAGTCAAATCATTTTTACTTTATTCTAAGTATCCTATTTATTACTATTTAGTATATTTATTCATAAATAATATGAAATATCAATAATTTTCAAAATATTTTAATCTTCCTATGAAGGCAACAGAAGACCTGTTCGTGCTCATAAAGTCGCTTACCAAATCCGAGAAGCGCCACTTCAAATTGTTTTCCGGCCTGCAGACGGGCAAAAAAAAATACCTGCAGTTGTTTGATGTAATCCTTGCTCAGGAAAAATACGATGAGCCGGCTATTATAAAGCAGATGAAGGCAGAAAAGCTAACTATAAATTTTTCGGTAGCGAAAGCTTATCTTTTCGAAAGCATTTTGAACAGCCTCGAAATTTTTCACAGCAACAAAAGCATTGATGCTCAAATCAGAAAACAAATCAGCCACATAAAAATACTGACTGCAAGAAATCAATATGCAGCAAGCCGAAAGCTAGTTGCCCGCGCGAAAAAAACAGCCGAAGAGTTTGATTTGTTTAGCTACGCAATTGAATTGTCGGTCATTGAAGAAAGTATCATTATGAATCAACACGAATTAAGCTATTTGGAAAAGACCCGGGAACAACGCTATCTCGATGAAAACAACCTAATTAATAAGCTGAAAAATTTTCAGGAATACAGGAAATTGGCTGCGTGGTTGATGGTGCGGGGAGAAAAATTAGGCAGGGCAAGAAGCAGAAATCTGATGAAAATGGGTGATGAAAAAATAAATCACAATTTACTGACAAACCCTTCAAATGCCTTGTCCGACAGGGCATTGATATCCTATTACTTTCAAAATGGAACCCATCGGCACTTCAAAAACGATAATTCGGGCAGCTTGAAGCACTTTATGGCATTGAAACATTTTATAGAAAAAAAACCGCAATACCGCCAAATTTATTTTTACACGTATCTATATACGCTTAACAACATCTTGTCGGTCGGAGCCGGCATTCTAAAATTTAAAAAAACACTGGAGGTGTTGAGCGCTTTAAAAAATCTCAAACACCATTTTCCTGTAGTGAACGCCAATATACAACTGCGCTACTACTCGCAACTTTCTCAAAATTTTATATCGTACAAACGTTATGCTGAAGCTGTTAACAGTGCCGCCGAAATTGAAAAATGGCTTGAACAAAATCGAAGACATAAATTAAATACACTACATGAAATTTCGCTGCAAATCAATTTAATGATTATTTATTTTATGGCTTCTAAATACAAATTGTGCCTACAGCATATTAACTATGTTTTAAATAACGAACTGCAAGACATTGCGTACGACAAATATGGTTTTGTACGCCTATTAAATCTCCTTGTGCATTTTGAGTTGGGTAATTTCGATTTGTTGCCAGGGGTAGCTCAATCGGCTTATCGTTATTTTTACAAGCACAACAGGCTCTATAAATTTGAAAACCTCATTTTGAATTTTATACAAAATAAAGTTCCTATTATGCACACCCTTAACGATCGCATAGATGCCTTCAAAAATCTTAAAAAAGAATTTAAAAAGATTGCCCGGGATCCGATGGAAAAACTTGCGGTTGAATACTTTGATTTTGTATTCTGGCTCGACAGCAAAATCCAAAACAAACCAATCAGTGAATTTATTCGGAAGAAACACCCATGATACCTATGGTATCACAAACACAAATGAATATCATGGGTGTTCCCTGTCTGCGGCAGGCAGACATCTGATAATCAGAAAATAAAAAATATATACGGATGAAATCGTTTTGTATCAGCCGACTCTCAGTTTTTCA
Source organism: Bacteroidia bacterium (assembly GCA_020849195.1). GTDB lineage: Bacteria > Bacteroidota > Bacteroidia > JABDFU01 > JABDFU01 > JABDFU01. The sequence goes on along the minus strand of JADLGT010000214.1, from coordinate 1,520 downwards.
ATTTTTGCACGCAAATATTCGGGATAGCTTGAATAAAGCAGTTTTTGTTTTTCATTCAAGGTCGATTCAAAAAAAATATCTCTTTCCGATATTTCAGAAAAGTCGTTGGTTAATCGGGCAATTGTTTTTTTTATCTTTTCTGTTTTTTTTACAAAATCGCTGTGCGTTAATGTGTAAATTGCCTTGCCTTCCGCTTTGTCTTCAAGTTCTAAGCAATAACCCATCTGTCGAATGTAATTTATTGCTCGACTGTTTTGTATTCGCAGTGTTGCATATATTTTTTTCATTTCTCTGAAAGTAAATGTCAATTCGGTAAAAACAATCGAAGCAATCACAGGCACCATTGATTCGAAGGCTTTTTTATTCCATATAAAAATTCCTCCTTCGCTTGTGAGTTCGGTATAATTATCATTTTTCCCAAAGATGAGTCCAATTTTTTCGCCTTTGTGTTCAATAATAAAATAATGATTGTGTGCGTTGTTGATTGACGCAAACCATTTTTGCTGCGATTCGGGTGTTATCTCCTCGCGGTAAAACATTTGCTCTTGTATTTCAACAGAATTTCTGTGAGCTCTGACTAACTCAATGTCTTCTTCTGTAAGTCGGCGTAACGTAACACCGTATTTGCGAATAATCATATTAATTGTTCTTGAATAATAAAAGGCAGCTTGCCGGAAGTAGAATTTGTTTGCTGAAATAGTATATTTTTCAGCAACAATAATCGACTCCAAAAAGAGTAGCCCGAATTGCCAAAGCGACGTTGGGCAAATGATACATCTACGAATGTAATGTTTGTGGTGTGTTTAAATACTGATTGATCGACATTAAAATAATTTGAGGTCGGATTACAAATTTTAACACACAATTCTTTTTTTAGTAAACGAAATGCCGACCAGTTACCCGGGCTGTAGCCGCTACGTTTGCTTAGAAATTTTAAAATTTTTATTGCGATTTTTTCTCGTTTATAGTTTGTTGAAACACCATATACCAGTTCGGCGTTGTTTTGCCACATTGCTTCAATAAGTTTTGGCAATTCTTCAGGAGGATGCTGTAAATCATCATCCATGGTAATTATTATTTCGCCTGTTGAATTACACAGTCCGCATAATGTTGCATTGTGCTGTCCGAAATTAGATGTGAGCCGGAATAGCATTATAGACACAGCATTTCCTGACTTTAATTTTTTTAAAATCTCCCAACTCGTGTCTGATGAACAATCATCGACAAATACTACTTCATAGTCATCTGTTATTTTTTGCAGAACACTGTTTAGGCGTGTAAAAAGTTGTTCGAGTGTTCGGACGCTGTTATAGACAGGTATTACAACCGAAATTTTTTTGTTGGTCATTCTAAATCAATTGTTGCAGGCTGTTTCGCTGTTTAGGCAGATAGAAAATCGCCTGCTGTAAGTCCTCCATCCACCGTTATATTCGTTCCGGTTATCCATCGCGACGCGTCCGACAAAAGGAATAAAATAGTCTTTGAAATGTCATCCTGGTTGCCAAAGCCAAGCGGGTATT
>JADLGT010000213.1 GCA_020849195.1 Bacteroidia bacterium | reverse complement strand
TAATATTCGTATCAGAAAACCCAGTGGTACTTTGTGCGATTAGCTCTGTGCCCCCAAAAAGTATTGGCAAAACAAGTGTACAAAACAGAAGTGCGATTTGCTTGCTACTTGATTGAAGTAGTCCAAATCCATTTACGAATACTCCATTTTTACAGGTTTTCATATTTTGTGAGTTTAAAAATGTGTGAGTAATAATATTACAGTACTTTTTTATGCTTTTAAATTTTAAAATTTAATTATTCAAAGATCTATGTCCTTCTGAATGAGATCGGGATGTTCTGATATTTTTTCTGTTCCAGTTCCATATCACCTGTTGGTAGCTTCTCCATACATAATCAATCGGATATACCAAGAAGTGGATAAAACGAGTGAATGGAATAATTGCAATTAGCGAAAAGGCCGACACAATGTGTATTTGAAGTGATAAAGAATTAACACTTGCAACAGCATCTATTTGTGGATTAAAAACAAATATTGAACGAAGATAGGGCGTAAGGAATGCGGCAAACCATGAAGACCCCCAGCGGTTATGATACGCTACTAATAATCCGGAAATAATTTGTGTAAGCAACACTATAAACACAACTATATCCATTTTACTTGTTACCATCTGCACCCTTCTTGAAGTAAGGCGCCTGTTTACAAGTAGTATAAGTCCGAGTAATGCACAAAGCCCAAAAGAGAAAGCCGTAATTTCAAGAATAAGTAAACGAACCGGCTGTCCGTTCCATGCTATTACAGCTCTTGGAAATAGAAATGCGATAAGGTGACCAAAAAATAAAACAAACAAGCCCCAGTGAAAAGGTTGGCTTCCCCAAAAAAGTTTTCTCCCTTCCAAGAACTGGGAAGAGATGGAAGAAACGGAGAATCCTCTGTTTATGTAGCGATAGATAGAACCTACAAGGAACACCGCCAAAGAGGCATAGGGCAAGGCGATAAATAATAAATAGTTTGTCATAACTAATCGAGTTTATAATTATTAAATAAATTGTTTACTTCGTTGTTTAGGCTTTGTTTACTTATCAAGTGGTTTACATCAACATTCACACTTTGCTTTCCAAAAAATGATTTATGATGTTGCAAGTCGATAGCGGGGTTTAATACTTTTTCAAAACTTATACCTTCAAAATCTTTTTTCAAAACATGCAGCAGGGCGACGAACACATTTCTATAAACATTTCCTTTATTGAGTTCTTCCTGAATAATGGCCCTGTGTAGTTTTTTAAGCACCTTCACTTTTAAATCAACACGAGCTTGTGCAAATTCGGCAATCATTTTTTCTACACCGGGAATAAGAATTTTAACTGCGAGTTCATTCAGTAGCGCCTGATTTTTTGTTTTGGTATATAACACAAGCATATTGCTTATGTTATCGGGCAAATCTGTTCCGCAATTGTTTTCGGCTAATTGCTGCTCGCCTTGCATGTGCAGTAAAAACGCACCTCTTTTATAATCCTCGCCAAAAATTACATAGCCCAAATCAAGGTAACAAATTGGTTGTACATCGAAAGTTTTGGTATAGAGCTCTTCGCGTTCATCTTTTGTATGCGTATTGATGTACTCTACGAATGGTCGTCTTTCTTCTACTGCATCGGGATAACAAGCTTTAAGCATAGAAAGGCAAAGAGCAGCTTTTTCCGGATAGTCCTCCCCTGGATACCTGAGAAGGTCAGCGAATATGGTATAGTGTTGGTACATTTTCTAAATTTTTACAATCCTCTCGCAGGTCTTTCTTTAAATCCAAAGCCTGTATTACCTTTTACATCGGCAGTATTTTCAAGCATTTCGATTGACTCTTCCCTATGAGCCGGAGGAATTACAAAACGTTCGTCAAAAGTTGCCAATGCTGTGAGCCTGAATATGGCATCTGCTGTATCTCCATTCATTTGTACTTCATTCATTGCAGTTGAAATTTCGGCGCTATTCAAATCGCCAACAGTAAGGCCCCTTCTGTGTAAACGAACCGCCATTAGTCGTTTCATTACCTCTACAATCTTAGAAGTATTTCCTGCAGAAAACAGTGAAGCTAAATATTTCATTGGAAGACGGTTGCTTTCTACTCCGTTCCACAATGATTTGCTTGTTGTGTCATATACTCCATTAGCCACTGTTGCCATTGTAGGTAACAATGCCGGTACATAAAATAAGTTTGGCAATGTTCTGAATTCCGGGTGAAGCGGTAAAGCTAATTTCCAAACTTTAACAAACTTGTAAACCGGAGATTTTTGTGCTGCTTCAATTGTAGAATCGGCAATGCCGTTTGCTTTTGCTTGTTTTATTACTTCGGGATCGAATGGATCCAAATAAATATCTAAATGTGCATCTACTAATTGATCGTCGGGAGCAGAGGCTGCTTTTTCAATTTTATCTGCATCGTATAAAAGCACTCCAAGGTAACGGATTCTTCCTACACAAGAGTGGAAACAAGCGGGCGCCTGACCTGATTCAAGACGAGGATAACAAAGCACACATTTCTCCGATTTTCCGGTATGCCAGTTGTAATAACTTTTTTTGTAGGGGCAGGCTGTTACACACATTCTCCATGCCCGGCAACGTTCTTGGTTAATTAATACAATTCCATCTTCTCCTCTTTTATAAAGTGCGCCCGATGGGCAAGAGGCCACACATGCGGGGTTAAGGCAGTGGTTACAAATTCTAGGCAAGTATTGAAATGTCATTCTTTCTAATTGAAACATGGCTTCTTGTTCTGCAGAAGATAGCGCTTTCATGTTCACATCCTGACGAGCATAGTCTTTCGATCCTCCTAAATCATCGTCCCAGTTTGGACCCGCTTGAACATCCATTTGTTCGCCGGTTACAAGCGACACAGGTCGTGCTGTTGGCTGATCGTCTCCTTCGGGGGCAGTAAACAAATCCTGGTATTTATATGTCCAAGGCTCATAATAATCATCCAATACCGGCATGTGCGGATTATGAAAAATATTTTTCAGCCCTCGAAGTTTTCCGGCTCCTTTCAGCGAAACGGAATCGCCATCTTTTTCCCATCCTCCTTTATATATTTCTTGGTCTTCCCATTTTGTAGGATAACCTGTTCCCGGTTTGGTTTCAACATTGTTCCACCACATATACTCGGCACCTTTACGGTCTGTCCATATATTTTTGCAGGCAATAGAACAGGTATGACACCCGATACATTTATCGAGGTGAAAAACCATTGAAATTTGCGATCTTATATCCATAGCTTTTATTTTTATTATTTAGAATACAACCTTTTCCATTCTTCTTACCAATACGTGCGTATCACGATTGGAGCCCACCGGCCCCCAATAGTTAAAGTGATAGGAGAACTGTCCGTAACCGCCGACCATTAAACTTGGCTTTAAGTGAACACGGGTAAAGCTGTTGTGTCCTCCTGCTCTGCGTCCTCCTCTTTCTTGAGATTTAGGAACCGTATAAGTTCTTTCAGGAGAGTGATACACAATACATACGCCGTTTGGAATACGAGCACTCACACAAGCACGGGTACAATACACTCCATGGTCGTTATATACTTCTACCCAATCGTTATCTTTTACACCAATTGCTGCTGCATCATCTTCGCTCATCCAACAAGGCTCCATACCGCGCGATAGCGTTAACATACGAAGTGTGTCGCCATAGGTTGAGTGAATGTGCCATTTACCGTGTGGAGTTAAGCAGTTCAGCATTTTTGCTTTACCATCGTTAATGGTTTTCCGAATATCGCCATAGGCTTGAGGTGTAGGAGATGGTTTGTATGTTGGCAAATGTTCTCCAAACGCAATGTATCCGTCATGATCGAGATAAAAATGCTGGCGACCGGTAAGCGTTCTCCATGGGACTAAACAATCTACGTTGTAAGTATAGGCTGCATAAGCACGACCGTTATCCATTAAGCCCGACCATAGCGGAGAGTTATTGTAGCGACGTGGTTGCGACTGAAGATCTTTATAATCTATTTTAACATCTTTACTTCCTATACCGTGTTGCAATAAAGGCATACCTGTTTTTTTCTCCATGTTGGTATATGCCCTCACTGTCATTTTACCATTGGTAAGCGATGATAAAGAAAGTACGGCATTAACTGCTTCAATATCTTCTTTTACCGATGGGTACTCTACTCCGTTAATTTTTTGGATATGACGTTTATCTTTTAGCATATCTTCATATACATCATCGGCCATAAAACTTACACCATGTGCGCCAATCGGATTGGTTTTCATGTTGGGGCCTAATGAAATATATTTGTTATAAATCTGAGTGTAGTCGCGCTCTATAACCGAAATTTTGTGCATTGTTTTTCCCGGGATAGGTTCACACTCTCCTTTATACCAGTCAAGCAATCTGGGCTGAGCTATTTCATCTATGCTATCGTGCGAGAGTGGTGAGTTAAGAACATCTTTTACAGGAGTAGGTAAATGCGTCTTTGCCATTTCGCTTACCTTTTTAGCAAGCAATTGAAATATTTGCCAATCACTTTTTGATTCCCATACGGGAGCCACCGCTTGGGAAAGTGGATGAATAAAGGAGTGCATATCTGTGGAATTGATGTCTGCTTTTTCGTACCACGATGCTGTTGGCAGAACAATATCGGAGTACAATGCAGAGGTATCCATTCTAAAGTTAATGTCAACTATCAAATCCATTTTACCTTTAGGAGCCTCTCTCCATAATAGCTCAGTAACATCATCTTTTGCTACCTCATCGGCAATTTTATTGTTGTGTGTACCTAAGTAGTGATCGAGCATATATTCATGTCCTTTAGCACTTGCCATAAGGGCATTACCACGCCATATAAACCAGTTGCGCGGGAAGTTTTCTTCTGCATCCGGGTCGGAAATAGAATAGAGTAACTCTTTCGATTTTAATTTTTCTACTATATACTTTTTAATATCATCATCTGTTTTTGCTCCGGCGGCCTCTGCATCGGCAACAATTGTAAAATTGCTCTTGTTGTATTGCGGATAAAAAGGCATCCATCCGTTACGCACGGCCATCGCAGCAAAATCTGCAGAGTGCATTTTGCCTAATTTACTATCGCTTGGAATACTGTTGTATTGTGCCTGGTTATTATCGTACCTCCACTGATCGGAATTGATGTAATGCCATATTGGTGCTTGTTGTAAGCGGTTACCACTTTGCCAGTCTTTTGCGGCCATAATGGTTCCCCAAGAATCAACAGGCGCTAATTTTTCCTGACCAACATAGTGATTCATACCACCACCATTTACCCCGTTACAACCGGTAAGCATTTGCGTCATAACTGCTGAACGATACATGAGGTTATTGTGGAACCAGTGACAAATAGCCGCTCCTACAATCACCATACATTTTCCTTTTGTAATCTCGGCAGTTGTTCCCCATTCTCTGGCAAGTTGCAATACAGTATCTCTACCTATACCTGTAAATATTTCTTGCCATGCCGGAGTGTAGGCTTGATTTTTATCATTGTAATCGGCAGGATACTCGCCGGGCAAACCTCTGCTAACGCCGTATTGGCCGAAAGTTAAATCATAAATTGTTACAGCAGGAATTTTTTTGCCGTCAATGGTGTCGATATATTTTACAGGCACCCCGCGCAATACCGTTTTATTTAAACCATACTCCAAGAACTGCACTTTTAACACATCATCGCTTTTACCAAGTATTGTTAATGTTGGGTCAAATTCCTGATTGGTCTCTCCGTCTTCGAATTTCAAATTCCAGTTTCCGATTTTTCCTTTATCCCAACGTTGCCCCATAGAACCTTTTGGCATTACAAGACTTCCGGATTTGCTGTCAATATTCAAAAATTTCCAATCGCCATTTTCTACACCTTTATATTTTGCAAGACGGTTCGCTCTAACTAATCTGCCGGGTTTAAAATGATCTCCTTCTTTTTCCAGCTCAACCAAAAACGGACAATCTGTGTAACGTTTTATGTATTCCATAAAATAAGGAACTTGCCTATCGGCATGAAACTCTTTTAAAATAACATGAGTAACAGCCATCCAAAAAGCTCCATCCGACCCTGCATGTACAGGAATCCATTGGTCGGCATGTTTGGCCACCATACTAAAGTCGGGCGACATAACAACTGTTTTTGTACCGTTATGTTTAGATTCGGAGAAGAAGTGAATATCGGGTGTGCGGGTCATACCTAAGTTAGCTCCCATGGAAACACAGAACTTAGAGTTGTACCAGTCTGCACTTTCGCACACATCGGTTTGTTCGCCCCAAATTTCGGGGAATGCGGTAGGTAAATCGCAATACCAATCGTAGAAACTCAAGTTTACACCTCCTAATAATTGCAAGTAACGTGCGCCGGAAGCATAGCTTAACATAGACATAGCCGGGATTGGAGAAAATCCAATTACTCTATCCGGACCGTATTTTTTAATTGTGTAAATGTTTGCAGCCGCAATAAGTTCAACTACTTCATCCCATTTTGCTCTTCTAAATCCGCCTTTTCCTCTTGCACGTTGGTACCGTTTTCTTTTCTCAGGGTTGTTTTGTAAATTTTCCCAAGCTTTAACAGGGTCGCCTCCGGCAGCTTGCTTTTCTCTATTAAATAAGTCCATTAGCGCACCACGCATAAGCGGATACTTAACCCGAATTGGGCTATACAAATACCACGAGTAAGATATTCCCCTTTGGCATCCACGCGGCTCGTAGGGCGGCAACGAGGCTTCTAATAAAGGATAGTCGAGCGCCTGAGTTTCCCAAACCACAATCCCATCTTTTACATGGATGTTCCAGGAGCAGCCACCTGTGCAGTTTACGCCATGTGTGCTGCGTACCACTTTGTCGTACTGCCAGCGGTTTCTATAAAACTCTTCCCATTTGCGGGTTTGAGGCGAAATGATGTCTTCGATCCAGCTCATAATAGATGATTTTATATGCGTTAAATTTTTGTTTAAATAGATTTTAGTTGCCTGTCATATATTTCTTTCTTAACAGAATATTTTTTCCGTCGATACCAAATTACAAAAATAAATACGAGCAGTGTAGCAGCTCCCGCAAATCCGCCGTAAAGCAAGGGGTTTGTCTTTGCTACTATTTGATTTGGTTTATCTCTGTCAACTTTATTGAAAAATGCTGTAATGGCAGCTATTTCCTGCTCAGTTATTGGTCTGTCTTTATAAGCTTGTGCCATTGCGGGGAAGGGTGGCGCTCCAAGCATACCAAGTAATCCTGCATCTCCTCCTAATCTGCTGTAAACAGTAGTTAAGTCTTTAGCTAAAAGTCCGCCGGGAATAACACCTGCATAATTTACATTATGACAAGAAATACAAGCGGGACCACCATTTG
>JADLGT010000212.1 GCA_020849195.1 Bacteroidia bacterium | reverse complement strand
ATCCGGCGGTAACAGTAACAGCAACATCAACCAATATTACATGCAGCGGCACTTCGACAGGTTCAGCGACCGCTACCGGTGGCGGTGGAACGCCCGGATATACTTATACATGGAGTAACGGAGGTACAACATCTCAAATCACAAATCTCACCTCTCAAATCTATACAGTAACTGTTACCGATAGCAAAGGTTGTACGGCAGTTTCAATCACAATAATTACTGCGCCAACTGCATTAATAGGGCAATACACCAAAGGCACCGCCAACTGCAGCAATTGCGGCTGCAAAGAATGGATAATGGTTACCGGAATAAACGGAACACCCCCGTACAATTACCAATGGCCCGATGGCTACGATAAACGCTATAAGAATGCGTTATGCCCGGGCGCATATAACGTAATTATTACCGATAATAATGGTTGTAAAACAACGGTGAAGGTTAATGCGCCGTAAAACACAAAAAAATGTTTAGCTACAGCGACTAATAAAATATAAAAATGAAAAAACAAACCTACCTTTTTTCACTTGCAGTAATAATTGATGCAAGTGCTACTGCTTTTGCACAAAACGCCATTGGTTTTGGAAGTCAAACTACCAAGAACTCAGAACTAATAACCAAGAACTCCCTTAAAGGTTCCGGCATGTGCTTCACCCCCAACAAAGGGCAAATAGCCGACACGAAAGGCAACCCGTGCCCCGATATTTTATACAAAGGCGACGGGGGCGGTGCTGATGTGTATTTACGCAAAACCGGTATGAGCTACGTTACAAGCAACATAGGCGAAGTAATGCACGAAATAGATAAAGAAGTTGAAATTAAAAAATACGACCTGAGTTTTTCGCAAGCACAAGCCGAAGAACTAAAACGCCAACTCCAGGAAAAAGCCTTAATAAAAATACAACGCACCGATGTTGACTTTGAAGGAAGCAACCCCATCCCCCAAACACAAAACGAAGAAGAAGTAGAAGGTTACACCAATTACTACTATGCCCATTGCCCCAATGGAATTACCAATGTAAAATCGTACAACCGTGTAGTGCAAAAAAATATTTACACCGGCATTGATGTTGTCTATTATGGCGGTAAACAAAACGGCCTGAAGTACGACATAGTAGTAAACCCCGGCGCAAATCCGAATGACATTAAATTAAAGTACACTGGCGCAAAAATTAAGTTAAATGGTTCGAAGTTGATCGTTCAAAGTGAATTGGGCGAAACTGTAGAAACCCTCCCTAAAGTTTATCAAAACATAAATGGGAAAATTGTGGATGTGGGGTGTGAGTATAAATTAGAAATGGTTCGAGGTTCGAAGCCGGAAGCCGGAAGTGAGGAAAACCAACATCTAACATCTAACATCCAACAACAATTTATCGTTTCTTTCAAACTTTCAAACTATCAAACTCAATTCCCTTTAGTAATAGATCCATGGGCTACTTATTATGGGGGAAATCAATTAGAAGAGGCCGGCAGTCTAGCCCTCGACAAAACAGGCAATTTATTAATTACCGGACGAACCGAAGGAGCAACATTTCCTGTCGGCCCCGGAATAGTTATACAACCACTATATGGAGGGGGTTTGTGTGATGTCCTGGTTTTAAAATTTACCTCAACGGGAGCACGAACATGGGCTACTTTTTATGGAGGAAACGGGATTGAAATTGGTATGGGTATTGATACCGACAATGCAAATAACGTGGTAATTACCGGTTATACTTCAGGGGGGGGGTTTCCAACAGGAAGCACGGGCATAAATACTGTTCACCAATCGTTAAATGCCGGCACGCAAGACGTATTTGTGGTAAAACTTACATCCGCTGGCAGCTTATTATGGGCTACTTTGTTTGGTGGACAATATCAGGATATGAGTACAGGTGTTACGATTGACAATGCCGATAATGTAGTAGTATCTGGTATTAATATTGGAGGGGGGTTCCCAACCGGACAAACCTCTTCCAACGTTGTTCATCAACCTGCAAGCGGAGGGGTTATCTCATCCGGATCAACATATGACGCTATTGTTATTAAATTTTCTTCTACAGGATCTTTTTTATGGGCCACTTACTATGGAGGAAATAAAGATGATGCTGCTTACAACATTTGTACCGACAATTTAAACAATGTATTGATAACAGGATCCTCCTATGGAGGTACATTCCCTATTTCGAAAACAGGAACGAATATTAGTCAACAACCCCTTTACGGAGGTGGAGCAATGGATGTTTTTATTGTAAAATTTGCCGCTAACGGCAGCCTGTTGTGGGCAACCTTTTATGGTGGTACAGCAGCGGAAGAGGCCAGGAATATTACAACTGACGCAGCAGACAATGTAATAATCATCGGCTATAACGCCGGAGGCAATTTTCCTACCGGACAAACTGGTGCAAATGTTGTTCATCAATCAGTTTATGCAGGAGGTAACGGCGATGCAATTATTGTAAAATTATCTTCGAGCGGAAGTTTATTATGGGCAACCTATTACGGTACAACATCATGGGAATATGGATTGCAGATAACAACTGATAAGAATAATACTATTTTTATTGCTTTAGATATGGAAGATGTTCCGGCTACAGATCTCGAACCTTGCGCATATCAATCTGTTTACAATGCAGGAGATAATAAATTAGTACCCTTTGGTCCTGTCCCCGAAGATCAACAAATAGTAAAATTTAACGAATATGGAAAAAAAATATGTGCCACATACCTTGGTGGAAATAAAGAAGATGATTTAGATGCAGGCGGTGGGATAGCAATTGATGATAACGGGTTTTATATATTAGGATACACTACGGGAAATTTTCCCGTAACGCCTTCTGCGTTTCAAACAATGTTTGGAGGCGTTGGAGGGACAGGGAGCAGCTATATTAAAGATCTTTATATAGCCCAGCTATGTGCAAATATTTGCGAAAGCAAAACACTTGAATTGGCTTATACCGCTAATACAACAACATCTTGCATGAACACCCCCGTAAAATTTACACCTTCGGTAACCAACTCCTGCGATACTACCGGATATAGATTTCATTGGGTATTTGCCGGCGGTACACCCACTGTTTCTGATTCGGTTTCGCCAACGGTAAAATTTTCGGGAGCGGGAAATTACGATGTTAAGTTGGTTGTAACTACCTTGTGTAAAAAATACAGCATTACCAAAACAAATTACATAACGGTAAATAATTGCGGCTGTACATTATCCGCCCAATACACTAAAGGCACCGCCAACTGCAGCAACTGCGGCTGCAAAGAATGGATAATGCTTACCCCACATTGCAGCTAATGTCGTGTGAAAAGATAAAAAAGGGGTGTTTTCAGAGGAAGT
>JADLGT010000211.1 GCA_020849195.1 Bacteroidia bacterium | reverse complement strand
GCTATCAATGTTACTATGATTATAAGGGGCAGGTATAGACTGTGGATGATAGTCATACAAGCGCGGACAAAAAGAGCACACTACAAATGTATTGGTTTCAAAAGTTTGATGCACAGGAGGCGGCTGATGCACTCTGCCTGTAATTGGCTCAAAGTCGTGAATAGAAAAACCGTACGGAAAATTATATCCGTCCCAACCCACAACATCAAATGGGTGTGTGGCAAATATTAACTCGTGCATCATACCTTCTTTTTTTATTTTCATCACAAACTCGCCTTTCTCATCGTGTGTTTCTAAGTTGCGGGGTAATTTGTAGTCGCGTTCGCAGTAAGGCGAATGTTCGAGCAATTGTCCAAACGGATTTTTATAACGTTTGGGGGTATAAATCGGGCTGAAGCTCTCTAAAAAAAACAGGCGGTTGTCGGTTGTATCAAATTCTATTTGCCAAATCATTCCGCGTGGAATAATAAGGTAGTCGCCATATTCAAAGGGTATAGTTCCTAAAAATGTTTTCAGTTTTCCGCTGCCTTTGTGAATGAATAACATTTCGTCGGCATCGGCATTTTTATAAAAATATTTGGTAAGTGATTTGCGCGGAGCGGCCAGCCCTATGTGTACATCGTTGTTTATCAGTAAAGCTTTGCGGCTTTCTAAAAAGTCGTCAACAGGTTTTACTTCAAAACCTTTCAGCAACATTGCTTTTATGTTTTTTTCTACAGCAATTTTAGGAGCAATGGTATATGATTTTATTATTTCTTTAACTTGGGTTGGTCTGTGAACATGGTACAGTAACGACGACATGCCATGAAAGCCTTCGGTGCCGAATAATTGTTCGTAATAATAGTTACCTGCTTTATTTTTAAAAACAGTATGGCGTTTATGTGGAATAGTTCCGAGTGTGTGATAAACAGGCATGGTAAAATTATTTTGTGTCTGCAAATTACGAAATACAAAACAGTATTAGCCGAGATTTTGCAATTAAATTCATAAAATGTTGGCTAAACGGCAGCGGGGGGTCTTCCAAAGGCAGGCAGGCATAACAGATAAAGCATTAATTTAGCTTGTGAGTATTGAAAAAAGGACTTTTAAAAAATATAACAGTACTAAGATGGGTGCCGGAGTTCAGTTTTGTTTTCAAAGCCACGCGAAGGGATTCGCACGGCAGCGGGGGGGGTTGTGTTTGACGAGCGCTTAGGCGAACGCATAAGCGATGAAATTGTAAGCACCTGCCACCAATGCAACAATCCTTGCGATACCCACACTAATTGCGTCAACAACGATTGCCATCTGCTTTTTATACAGTGCGATGAGTGTCGCGAAAAATATAAAGGTTGTTGCACGCCCGAATGTAAAGAAATAGTAGCCCTTCCGGTTACCGAGCAACGTAAATTGCGAAAAGGGAAAGTAAAAAAGAACGCACATTCGGTTTACAAAAGCCGCCTGAGACCAAACCTAAAGGAGATTTTACAATTGAATTTAAAAAATCAATCTGAAGACCGATAGGGTTTTCGGTTCATCGAGATTAGCCTGCGTGCCGCACTGCAATACCGACGCTATTGTATTTTACTTTACTAATTTATTTTTAAATACTTTTTCGAATTTTTCCAATTTGGGTTTTATTACAAATTGACAATAAGGCTGGTCGCCATTTAGGTTGTAATAGTTTTGGTGGTAATCTTCTGCTTTATAAAAAACAGTAAACGGACTTATTTCGGTAACAATTGGTTTATCCCATGCCCCTGAGGCGTTTAATTCTTTTTTATATTTCTCGGCCAATTCTTTTTGAGTAGCATTATGGTAAAATATAACCGACCGGTATTGAGTTCCCACATCATTTCCCTGCCGGTTAAGCGTTGTTGGATCGTGTACTTTCCAAAATACTTCGAGCAATTGTTCGAAGTTTACTTGTTTGGGATCGAAGAATAGTTGTGTTACTTCGGCATGACCTGTTGTGCCGGTACACACTTCTTTGTAAGTAGGGTTTTGTAGTTTACCTCCCGAATAACCTGAACTTACCGCAATAACACCTCTTACCTGCTGATAAACTGCTTCAACACACCAAAAACAACCGGCACCAAATGTTGCAGTATCTAAATTTTTAAACGAAACATCTTCTGTTTTCATGGGCTTTGTTTGTTTTGTTTTGGTTTGTGCGCAAGAAAGCAGGGAACCGCTCAATAAAATGCAACTTACCAGATAGTTTAAACTTCTCATTAATATGAAATTATAAATCTTCCTTCGTAGGCAAAAATCATTCCATCTGTTTTGGGATGAAAAAAGGAGGAACTCTTTGTGTGTCCCTCCCTCCTTTAATAAAACATTTAGCGCTTCAAATTTTACTTCGACAAACTCTTATGCTGTTACTGCTGTTTCTTTATTCTGAATGGCGAATTCTTTGTGAAATGAATTAACCAAGTCGAGCTTTTCCCATCCAAAAGTTTCATAAACTTTTCCGTTCACCTCTTTACTTCCTGTAGTACGACCCATGTGACCATAAGCAGCCGTTTCTGAATAAATAGGATTTTTCAAACCAAAGCGTTTCACAATAGCACTCGGACGCATATCAACTAGTTTAGACACGCGCAAAGCAATTTCACCGTCAGTTAATTTTTTTCCTTCCGTATTTCGTGCTTTACAAGTACCGTAAGTAGTAACGTACAATCCAACCGGCTGAGCAACTCCAATGGCATAAGCTACCTGAACCAATGCTTCGTCACAAACACCTGCTGCCACAAGGTTTTTGGCAATATGGCGTGTTGCATACGCTGCCGATCGGTCAACTTTTGAAGAGTCTTTTCCCGAAAAAGCACCACCGCCATGTGCGCCACGACCGCCGTAAGTGTCAACAATAATTTTACGACCTGTTAAACCGGTATCGCCATGCGGACCGCCGATAACGAACTTTCCGGTTGGGTTTACAAAATATTTAATGTCGCCCCCGAATAATTTTTTTACCCGAGCAGGTAAATGTTTTTTTACCCGTGGAATAAGAGTGTTCACAACATCATCATGTATTTTTGACTGCATTTCTTTTTCGCTTGCGAAATCATCGTGTTGAGTTGAGAGTACAATGGTTTCAATTTTTTCGGGTTTCCCTTTGTCGTTGTATTGAATAGTAACCTGAGATTTCGCATCGGGACGGAGGTACTTCATTTTTTTTCCTTCTCTGCGTATTGCAGCCAACTCGCGCAAAAGTAGATGTGAAAGTTCAAGCGGTAGTGGCATTAAATTATCGGTTTCCCGACAGGCATAGCCAAACATCATGCCCTGGTCGCCGGCACCCTGATCTTCGTCTTTTGCTCGTTCAACTCCTTGGTTAATGTCCGACGATTGCTCGTGAAGCACATTTATTACTCCGCAGGAAACCGCATCAAACTGATACTCGGCTTTCGTATAACCTATACGTGCTATTACACTACGCGCAATTTTTTGTACATCAACTTTTGCTTTTGCTGTTTCGTTACATTTAATTTCTCCACCTATTACAACCAATCCGGTAGTTACAAAAGTTTCGCATGCTACTTTCGCATTTGGGTCGTAGGTTAAAAAAGCATCTATTATTGCGTCCGATATTTGATCGGCCACCTTATCCGGATGACCCTCCGATACTGATTCTGAAGTAAACAAGTATGACATTTTTTTTGACTTTTTTAGTTAAGGGTTGCTAAAGTACAACTATGCTGTGTATCTGCAAAGGAACTTTGTGTTAAAATGTCTCATTTGATTACGCTCGAAAAGATTTTTAACTTAATGATTGATAAAGCCACTTATAATTTTGAAAATATTGATTTTTATAAAATACTTATTTAATTTAATATCCTGATTATCACATTATTAAGAAATATTTTGATGGGTACTTAAACTTTTATAAACTTATTCCGTCAAAAGATAGTTAACAGAAAAAACCAATAACATATAAAATTAAACATCATGAAAACAAAAAATCTGATTCTGAAAAGTATGTTTGTTCTAACTGCTGCAAGCTTAGTTATGACAAGCTGTAAAAAGAAAAGCGACGATAGCGACACTGACTCTTCGAGAGACAATGCGTATGCCGAAGCAACCTATGGCGACGTGGCCAATATTGCCGATGAAGCCGGTCAAAAAGGTACGGTAAGTAATTATAAAGGACCCGAAAACACCAATTTACTTACAACTTGTGCAACGGTGTCGTTCACTAACCAGGTTAGCACGGACCAAGATACGATTGTTGTTGACTTTGGTACATTTCCCGGATGCTATGGTCCGGATGGACGCCAACGTGCAGGACAGGTTATAGTTTATTATTCAGGAAAATATAAAACACCCGGTTCTTCTCACACCATTACTTTCAACAATTACTATGTAGATAAAAACAAAGTTGAAGGAACTAAAACTGTTACGAACAACGGTTTAAACAGTAATGGTAACATGAGTTGGTCGATAAATGTTAACGGAAAAATTACGCTTGACGCAAGTAACGGCGGAGGCACAATAACATGGACGTCTTCTCGTACACGCGAATTAATTGCAGGATGGAATGCAGCCGACAGCACCATTACTTGGTTATCTTCAAAATGGTCGATTACCGGAAGTGCTAATGGTACAACCGCAAAAGGAGGAAGTTTCTCTGCAAAAATTACCAGCGCACTTGTACGCGACCTAACTTGTGCCGGTGCAGGAAGACAAATATTTACCAAGGGCGCTGTTGATATTACTCCAAACAGCAAACCTACGCGCAGCATTGATTTCGGTAATGGCGATTGCGATAACGTAGCAGTTGTAACAATTAACGGAAAACAATATAAAGTAACTTTGAGATAAATTAGATAAGTTTTAAAAAAAGAGAAGACCGCCAATTGGCGGTCT
>JADLGT010000210.1 GCA_020849195.1 Bacteroidia bacterium | reverse complement strand
ACGATCGCGTAGCAAAACTGCATAACGGATGGTTTGAAGTGATACATTCAAAATCTGCCGGATCGGGTAAAAGTTGTATCGGATTATTTTTAATCAAGAACGATTATCCTTATCAAAACAACTACCTGATTAACGGATTTCAAAAACAATTTTCTTTACCACCGGATGTTAAATTAATAAAAGGCAGCACCGCCGACACCTTTGCGGTACACGATCGCATTGGGAAATACCTGTTTACACTTGAGTTTGCGCAGAGCAATGAAGAAGGCGAGACTCTAAACATCGGCTCAATGCTACTTCGGATTATTGGTCTATCACTGTTTGTTATCGGTCTATTACTGTTGTTTATAACCGGCGAAAATAAACTTTACAACTTATTATTTTTTATTGCCGGAATTGTTCTCCTGCGTTTTCTCAGTATAAAATTTCGTTTGCCTGCAATGTTGTATTCTTCCCCTCTGTTTAGCCCGCAGTATTACGGCGATGCAACTACTTTTTGGCTCCCCTCTTTAGGTGATTTGCTGTTAAATACATTGTGTATGCTGGCTATTGGTTTGCATCTTAATTTATCTGCCACAATAAAAACGCCACCGTACATTATAAAAAATAAACTTAGTGTATCGGCTGTATTGTTGCTTGCACTCTTTTCAACGTCGCTTATAATCAATAAATTTTTTATAAGTCTTGTTGCCAACTCCAGCATTCCGTTTAACATTAATAATATTTTTAGTCTCACCGGCTTCAGCTATATAGGTTTTGTAATTATTGCGCTCATGCTTCTTGCGTTTTTCTTTATTACCAATCGCATTGTTTATTTCGTTAATGAACTTCTGCCAAACAGAAAATCATTTGCGGTTGTATTCTTTTCAGCGGCCATAGTGTTTTCTGTTATTTGTCACCTTATTGGGTATGTAGATTGGATTTTTATTGCCATGCCATTTATCATTACATTAAGTATTTACATACTACGTAACAAATTTTCTGCAGGCTATTCTTTTCCCAATATTGTGTTTATTGTATTCCTGTTTTCCATATACAGTGTGCATACTTTTTCAAAAGAGGCACGCAACAAAGAACGCGATAGCAGAAAGGTGATTGCCGAAAAACTTGCAGCCGATAAAGATCCGCTTACCGAGCATTTATTCTCGGAAGTTGAAACAAAACTTGCAGCCGACAGCGTATTAATAAATTATATTTCGCAGCCGGTAAAAGACATCAATGCGTTTGAAAAACGTTTGCGCCAAGATTATTTTGGCGGCTACTGGGATAAATACAACATTAAGTTTACCATGTTTGACACAGCATGTCGTATACTGCTGAAACCGCCCGGTTCGGCAGCCGATAATAATACCTATTACGATGATATAATTGCGCGCGAAGGGCAGGAAACAACTAGCCCCTATTTTTATTTTCTTAAAAATAATTCAGGGAAAATCAGTTATATGGCCAAGCTGCCTTTGCATCTTATAAAAGGAAGTAAGCGACAAGTGGCGAATCTGTATGCCGAGCTCGACACCCGATTTTTGCCCGAAGAGATTGGGTTTCCCGAGCTGCTGATTGACCGCAGCATGGGCATCGATCGCGATTTACTCGATTACTCGTATGCTAAATACAAAAATAACTCCCTCATTAGTCAGTACGGAAAAATACAATTCGGTTTAACTCCGGAACAATTTATTGGCAACACCAAAGATTTTACTTTCGTTGAAATAGACGGTTACGAATACCTCAGCTATTCTCCCAACAGCTCAACCATAGTCGTTATTGCCAATCCCGCCTATTCCTTGTTCGATACGATAACTTACTTTTCATATCTCTTCAGCTTCTTTAGTGTAGTTGTGCTGGCGGTAATTATTATCAGACAAGTGATGCGCGGGAGCGTATTCGGTAATAACACGTTCAAGTACCGGATACAATTTTTGCTCGTATTAATTGTGCTTATATCACTTGCATTATTTGGGACAGGAACTATTTTTTATATTAAACAGCAATATGAAATTAAAAATCGCGAAAGCATTAATGAAAAAATAAATTCGGTAGCTGTTGAACTTGAAAACAAACTTGGAAACGAACAGGTTCTTAATGCGGGATTTAGAGATTATACCAATTACCTGTTGAAAAAATTATCCTCTGTTTTCTTTACCGATATTAATATTTACTATCCATCGGTTAACATTTATGCTTCGTCGCAGCCTAAAATTTTTGAAGAAGGTCTCGCTTCTACTAAAATGAATCCCGAAGCCTATCTACAAATGGCTATCCGACAAAAAACACAGTTTATACACGATGAAGAAATTGGCAACCTCGAATACCTTTCTGCCTATGTGCCTTTTAAAGGGAAGGACAATAAACTAATTGCGTACCTCAGCCTTCCGTACTTCGCAAAACAAAGCGAACTCGAAAAAGAAATCGCCGCTTTTTTGGTTGCGTTAATAAATATTTATGTTTTGTTATTCGCTCTGTCGGTACTCATGGCGATTTTTATTGCTAATTATGTAACTCGTACACTCAAATTATTTCAAGACAAAATCGGGAAAATCCGGGTTTGAAAAATAAACGACCCCATCGAATGGAACGACAACGATGAAATAGGAAACTTAGTAAAAGAATACAACCGCATGATTATGGAACTTACTAAAAGTGCGGAGTTGCTTGCAAAATCTGAACGCGAAAGTGCGTGGCGCGAAATGGCAAAGCAGGTGGCGCACGAAATAAAAAACCCGTTAACGCCTATGAAATTAAGTGTTCAGCATTTGCAACGGATGTGGAATGATAAAGATCCGGAAATTGAACAAAAATTACAACGCATTACCAATACGCTAATCGAACAAATAGATACATTGTCGTCCATTGCAAGCGCATTTTCCAGCTTTGCCAAAATGCCTAAGCCCACTAGCGAAAAAGTTGATCTTGATGCTGTTTTACAAAACACCATTAGTCTATTTAAGGAAATTGACGGGACAACAATAAATTACACAAATCATTTATCGGAGAAAGCGTTTGTGTTTGCCGATAAAGAACAATTGCTGCGTGTGTTTAATAACCTTGTGAAGAATGCACTGCAATGTATTCCTGAAAGTCGAAGAGGACAAATTACAGTATCGCTAAATGCCGGCGACATCGGCTACACTGTAACGGTAAACGACAATGGCAGTGGAATAAGTAAGGAAGTGGCTGAAAAAATATTCACCCCTAATTTTACTACCAAAAGCACCGGAATGGGATTAGGGCTGGTAATGGCTAAAAATATTGTTGAAAATTTCGATGGGAAAATTTGGTTTACCACAGAGGAAGAAAAAGGCTCTGCGTTTTATGTAGAGTTGCCTAAATACAATAGCGTGTAATCTTGCTTTCAGAGGAAGGGAAAAAATTAGAATAGGAAAAGAGGAGGGAAGTTAATTTATTGTGCAGCCGGAGCAGGCGTTTCTTCGTTTTGCGATTTAAAGGCATCGAAGTCAAATAACAATGTGAAGCGAAGTGTATTTTGAAGTGGGTTGCGCTGGTCGGTAGGAATAAGGTAGGCGAAATCGAGTCCGAACACATTATATTTTATTCCTGCCCCAAGCGTAAAATATTTTCGATTTCCTTTTGTTGGATCTTCGTAGAAGAATCCCATACGGGCGGCAAATTGTTTATCGTACCAATACTCAATTCCTGTTGCATAATTAATTTCACGTAATTCTTCTTTGTATCCGCCCGGTGCATCACTAAAAGAACCGAATATTCCGCTTGCAATACTGCGATTGGGGTCGCGACCAAATGCGACCATTCGATTGCCGGTCACATCGTAAACCGGTTTACCGAACGAATCAACTTCCCATTGAGGAGGCGTGGGCACCAATAGTTTATTTATATCAAGCGCAAAAGTTACAGAGTTGTATTCGTCAATATTTAAGGTTAATGATGTTCCCAAGCGCATATTAATTGGAAGGAAATCACTTTTCGCACTGCTGGAGTAAGCAATTTTAGCTCCAATGTTGGAAATGTTCAGCCCAACAGCTAAAATACTTTTAATACCACCCAATTTTAAATCATCATTTCGGTACATGCCCGAAACATCTGCTGCACCAGATTTTCCGGCATGTGTAGGAGAGCCTAATACACTTACACCGTTGGTAAGATTTGAATAAATATATCGAATAGCCATACCTCCCGAAAAATATTTCGAAAGTTTACGGGCGTAAGCGGCATCGAGTGCGAATTCATTTGGGCGAAATTGCCCAATAGTATTACCTACTATGTCGGTAAATGTAATATCGCCCAAAGAAAAATAACGAAGTGAGCCGGAAAAAACCTGATCCTTTTTAGGTTTGTAATAGCCCGACAAATAGGCTAGATTAATATCGGGAACAAGGTTTCGTAACCAAGGTGTGTACGATACAGAAAACCCCATCTTTTTCTCAACGAAAGCTAACTTTGATGCATTCCAATGGATTGAATTGGCATCGGGACTTGTGGCCACCCCGGCATCGCCCATCCCACCGGCCCGTGAGTCGGGAGTAATCATCAGAAACGGTACAGCGGTTGTAATTGTATTAATGCCACCTGTAAGCTGATTGGTTGTCAATAATTGTTGCTGAGCGCAAATTTCGGCTGTTGGTAAAATATAAAAACCTGTTGCGGCCAACACAGGCAGAAAAAAAGCGAAATTATTTTTAATGGGTTTAATCACTTGTTAAAAAAAGGACAGCTAAAATAAAAAATTAATTTAAGATAACCAGTTTTTCATATTTATCGGCCATACTTCCGTCAGTCGATCTAATTTTCACATGGTAAACGTAAACTCCCCTGCCAATATTGTCGCCAAAATCATCTTTCCCATCCCATTCAATTGGATCGGATCGGAAGCCTTCGGTTGATACACGGGCATTAATGCTTTTTACCATTTTTCCCGATATAGTAAATATTTGTATCTGTACATCCAGTAATTCGCAGCATCGGTTGTGTTCAAAATAAAAAGAAGTTTTGGTGGTGAACGGATTAGGATAATTGAGCACGTGTTTAAGTGCAAGTGTAGCCGAAGGAGCTACTACAAATTCGGTATAAGATTGCGTAGAATTATTATAGATATCCCAAACTTTAAGTGATAGGCTGTGTTTCCCCTCCGTTAATTTGCTGTATGGATACCTAATTATTCCGCTGCTATCGCTATTTAGGTCGGACTGATAATAATCGTTTACTGTGGTCACTTTTTGGTTATTGCCGTCAAGTATCGCTGTAAGGTCGTGCCCAATACCGTTCCCTACGGTATTTATTCCGCTGTGGTCTTTTACAATGGCATACAAAAAGGGATTTTCATTGGTAGTTCCTCCAAACGCGAATTTAATATCGTTCATATATAATTTTACTTCGGGACCAATAACATCAGCTTTTGCAGTTGTTGATGATCCTCCTACATAAAATTGTTCGGTATATCCATTGGCATCATCATTTCCATTTTCAGCGTAATAGCTTATTCGACCTGGTCCGTAATTGTATGCAATGTCCTTAGGGACAGTAAATGAAAAGCGAAAAAAGCCATTTGTAACGCTAATTTTTCCTTTATATAAAATATTTTTTTGGAGACTAAATGTAAAGGGCGGACTGGCTGCAGTGCCGTCGTTCGACAAGGTGGTAATACTTATTGGTTTGTCGAACACAGTAGGGTATAAAAACCCGTTGTATGAGCTCAATGTATTGCCTGATGCGTCATTCAAATGGCCGGTTATGGTAAATGTACTCAGCGCCTTCATGGTATCAACTATACTCACTAATTTTTTTCCGTTAATAGTGTCGGTCGCAATATTGTATTCGGGGTAAACTATACGTACCGCCGGATCGCCAAGCAGTGTAAAATTGCGGTTGTTAACATTTGGTCCGCTGGCAACTTTTGTAAACCGGTATAAATCGCCTAACCTCGGTCTTTGTCCATTAGGAAGTGAGTCAAACAGGTGAAGATAAAAGTTTGTATTGAGTGTAAAATTAGGAGACGAATAGACCAAACGTACCGTAGTTAAAAGACCTATTCCACCGCCGGATGGGTTCAATAAAATATCCTCGCCTGCCGATGTTTGTGCCGGATTATCGAAACGACTAAACTCACAGGTGGCTGTAACAAACAAAGGCAACCTGTATAAATTATTCCAACCTT
>JADLGT010000209.1 GCA_020849195.1 Bacteroidia bacterium | reverse complement strand
TGTGCGTCCGAATGAAATTTTATGGTCAACACGCCTTCCGAAACATACTTGTTCGCCAAGTCGATTTGTTCTTGATTAATCTCTACTGTCTCTATAAACTTTGGCGGAATAATTGTTGGCAAATTGCGAATTAATTCGGGGGCTTTATATAATTCGGCTAATGTTACGTCTGAGAGGACAATTGTAAACTTTCCCTGTCTAACCTGGTCAAAAAATGGCTTAGTCCACTCTGAAAACTCTTTATCTTCAAAGCCACCCCAAACAGATGTGTCCACATAAAATTTCATGCCCTGAAATTACGCATTTTTCGGATCTTTTAAAAGCTTTTGGATATAGAATACCAATAGAAATTTCTGTTTTCATACTACTTTCCCGATTACAGCTAACCTACGGATATAAGGGTTAATCTAGACTCATTACTACAACGCCAACAGTTTGCATTAGTGTCTTACACTTCTAATACAAAATTCGAGTTTAATTCCTAATAGTTTTCTACTTTTGTGTAAATTATGGAACAAGAGTATTTTGCCCATCATACAGCTGTAATCGACTCGAATTGCAAAATAGGGAAAGGCACCAAAATTTGGCACTTCTCGCATATAATGCCTAACTGTGTTATTGGCGAAAATTGCAATATAGGACAGAATGTTGTTGTGTCGAACGATGTTGTATTAGGAAAAAATGTTAAAGTGCAAAACAATGTTTCTATTTATACCGGCGTTACCTGCGACGACGACGTGTTTCTTGGTCCATCAATGGTTTTTACAAATATTGTTAATCCGCGAAGTGCTGTAGTTCGCAAAGGACAATATGCAAAAACACATGTTGGTAAAGGTGTTTCTATTGGAGCAAATGCAACCATTGTTTGCGGGCATAATATAGGCGAATATGCGTTTATTGGCGCAGGTGCTGTTGTTACCAAAACTGTACTGCCTTACGCATTAGTAATGGGCAATCCCGCAAGGCAAAAAGGCTGGATGAGCGAACATGGTCACAAACTTGAGTTTGATAAAAATGGTATAGCCATTTGCCCCGAGAGTAAAGAAAAATATAAACTTGAAAATAATAAAGTCCAAAAAATAAAATGAGTGAATCGGAAAAAATAAATTTTGGTGTTATTGGGCAAGGACATATTGGCAAGCGCCATGCCGAAATGATTCGCCGCAACCGGTTGTGTAAACTAATTGCTGTTTGCGACATTTTACCAAAAGATAAAACCGCTAACGATTCAATCGCAGAAAAATATTACCTGTCGGTACAGGAGATGTTAAATGCAGACCCCGAAATACAAGTAATAAGCATTTGCACGCCTAATGGTTTGCACGCGCAACATGCACTCCTTGCACTTAATGCCGGTAAACATATTGTTTGCGAAAAACCAATGGCGCTTAACACCTCCGACTGTAAAGCCATTATTAAAAAAGCAAATGAAAAAGCCAAACAAGTTTTTTGTGTGATGCAAAACCGATATTCGCCGCCGGCAGCATTATTAAAAGAAATTGTTGCTAATAAAATTATAGGCGACATTTATATGGTTCAGCTTAACTGCTACTGGAACCGCGACGAACGCTACTACAAATCAAACTTATGGAAAGGCCGGCAAGATATGGATGGAGGAACATTGTTTACTCAGTTTTCGCATTTTATTGATATTATGTATTGGCTTTTTGGCGATGTGAAAGATATTCAGGCAAAGTTCAATGATTTTACCCACTCTAAACTTACCGAGTTTGAAG
Source organism: Bacteroidia bacterium (assembly GCA_020849195.1). GTDB lineage: Bacteria > Bacteroidota > Bacteroidia > JABDFU01 > JABDFU01 > JABDFU01. The sequence continues at coordinate 3,304 of JADLGT010000209.1, read as the reverse complement.
ACAGCGGAATTGTAAATTTTAATTTTACAAACGGTGGTATGGGCAGCATCAACTATTCAACTGCCGTTTGGGATGCTAATCTCGAGAGCAGTCTTTTAATAGTGGGAAGTAATGGAAGCCTGAAAGTTGGCGGTCAGTATATGGATAAAATAGAACACTGCCATATAAAAAATTACAAATTACCAATTTTACCCCCTACCAGTCCACCAAATGATTACGGGGCATATAAAGGTTCGGCCAATAACCACCACTTGGTTATTCAAAATGTAGTTGACACCTTATTGGGAAAAGCAACAAGCACAACCAATGCCAATGAAGGTTTACACGTAGTTGATATTATTGAACGTATTTATTCGTTGCGTAAAGAAAACAGGAAATCATAATTTATGTACAAAAAAATAATAAATAAAGAATATAAAATCGCAGTGGTTGGACTTGGCTATGTGGGTTTACCCATTGCTCTTGCTTTTGCTAAAAAAGTTTCAGTAATCGGATTCGATATAAATAAAGCACGGGTTGAGCTCATGAAAAAGGGCATTGATCCTAGCGCAGAACTAAACGAAGAAGATTTTAAAAACTGCGACATAACGTTCACTTATTCTGTTGATGTTTTAAAACAAGCACGTTTTTTTATTGTTGCTGTTCCAACACCAATTGACCAACATAACTTGCCTGACTTATCTCCACTAATTGGCGCCTCAACTTCCATCGGCAAAGTGTTGAAAAAAGGAGATTATGTAGTTTATGAATCAACCGTGTATCCCGGCTGTACCGAAGACGACTGTGTACCTGTACTTGAAAAAGAATCCGGTTTAAAATTTAAAAAAGATTTTAAAGTAGGTTATTCTCCCGAGCGCATTAACCCCGGCGATAAAGAACATACCATTACCAAAATATTGAAAATTGTTTCGGGCTGCGATACCGAATCGCTTGATGTAATAGCTGATGTTTACAAAATAATTGTTGAGCCCGGTGTGCACAGGGCACAAAGCATTAAGGTAGCCGAAGCCGCCAAAATTATTGAAAACACACAACGCGATGTAAACATTGCGCTTATGAATGAGCTTTCTATCATTTTTAGCCGTATAAACATTAATACTTACGATGTACTTGAGGCGGCCGGAACCAAATGGAATTTTTTAAAATTTAATCCCGGACTTGTGGGCGGGCATTGCATAGGCGTTGATCCGTATTACCTTACCTATAAGGCCGAAGCCTTAGGCTATCACGCACGTATTATTAACTCGGGTCGCTATGTGAACGATTCGATGGGAAATTATATAGCAAAAAATACGGTTAAACAAATTGTGGCCGCCGGAAAAAATGTTAACCAAGCGGTAGTTTTGGTTATGGGCGCCACGTTTAAAGAAAATGTTACCGATATAAGAAACTCAAAAGTAGCCGACATTATAAAAGAACTGAAATCGTATGGAGTAAAAGTAGAGGTAGTTGATCCTCACGCATCATCGGATGAGCTGAAACATGAATACGGTTTTCAACTGGAAACAAAACCAAAAAAAAATTACGATGCAGTTATTATTGCTGTAAGCCATAAGGAGTATCGCAATTTAGATGAAAAATATTTTAATTCTATTCTTTCAAAAAAGGGTGTTGTAATTGATATAAAAGGCATTTACAGAAAAAAAATAAAAAATATTTCGTATTGGAGTTTGTAATAGTTTCCATTTGTTTGCTCTCGCAGAGAGAAAATATTTTTAAAAAACATAACTAACAAAATAAATAATAATATGCCCTCCGACTCAAAATCTATATTAATAACCGGAGGCGCAGGTTTCATTGGATCGCATGTAGTACGGCTTTTTGTAAATACTTATCCAAACTATAAAATTGTTAACCTCGATAAACTTACTTATGCAGGCAATCTCGAAAACCTGCGCGATATTGAAAATAAAACCAATTACACTTTCGTAAAAGGTGATATTGTAAACGGCGAATTTGTACACGAGCTATTCAACATTCATAAATTTACAGGCGTTATTCATCTGGCGGCCGAATCACACGTTGACCGATCTATTTCAAACCCTCTTGAATTCGTAACAACAAATATTATCGGTACCGTAAACCTGCTCAATGCAGCAAAACAGTTATGGCAACCAACACTTAACACTGCAAATAAATCTCCATATAGGTTTTATCACATTTCCACCGACGAGGTATATGGCGCACTGGGCGCATCGGGCTTCTTTACCGAAAAAACTAAATACGATCCGCACAGCCCCTACTCTGCTTCAAAAGCAAGCTCCGACCATTTAGTGCGCGCTTATGCCGACACCTACGGACTACCTGTGATCATCACAAATTGTTCGAACAATTACGGTCCCTATCATTTTCCCGAAAAGCTTATTCCGCTTGCATTAAATAATATAAAGAACAACAAAAACATTCCTGTTTATGGAAAAGGTGAAAACATACGCGACTGGCTGTTTGTAGAAGATCATGCACGCGCCATCAATTTAGTGTTTCATAAAGGGAAATCCGGTGAAACCTACAACATAGGCGGACATAACGAATGGAAAAATATTGATCTTATTCGTTTGCTTTGCAAACTAATGGACGCTAAGCTGAATCGCCCGGCAGGTACTTCCGAAAAGCTGATAACTTTTGTTACTGACCGCGCCGGACACGACCTGCGTTATGCCATTGATGCTTCCAAAATAAAAAACGAACTTGGATGGGTTCCATCGGTTAGTTTTGAAGAAGGATTAGAAAAAACCGTTGACTGGTTCTTGGAAAATGAAAAGTGGCTGAAAAACATTACTTCGGGCAATTACAAAAATTATTACGAAAAACAATACGCCAACAGATAAAATGTACGACACTTTATTTCATACAAATGATATTTCAAAAAGTACATTTTTGATAACAGGAGGTGCAGGTTTTATTGGCTCGAACATTGTTGAATACCTGTTTAAATACAATGCCGGAAAAGTTGTTGTACTCGATAATCTATCTACCGGTTTTGAAGAAAATATAAAACCATTTTTTGGTTTTCATAATTTTAAATTTATTAAGGGAGATATTTGCAACATCGACACTTGTTACAAGGCCTGCGAAGGAATAGACTATGTGTTTAACAAGGCTGCATTAGGCTCCGTTCCTCGTTCGGTAAAAAATCCAATCGCAACCAATATGGTAAATGTTGATGGGTTTTTAAATATGTTAATTGCTTCACGAAACGCCGGAGTTAAACGTTTTGTTTACGCAAGTTCATCCTCGGTTTATGGCAACAGCAAAGAACTCCCAAAAAAAGAAGAACGAATTGGCGATCCGCTATCGCCTTATG